>JAICUC010000141.1 GCA_025936075.1 Nitrospira sp.
TCGACCGTCTTGGTCGTAAGCCCCACGTTCAGTACCGTGTCCATCATGCCCGGCATCGAGGCACGAGCCCCGGATCGGACTGAAACCAACAGGGGCCGTTCAGGGTTCCCGAAGCCCATCCCCATCGAACGTTCTACGCGGTTGAGCGCCTGCAAGGTGGCATCCCACATTCCGTGAGGGTATTGCTTGCCGATCCTATAATATTCGATGCAGGCTTCGGTGGAAATCGTAAACCCCGGCGGGACCGAGATACCCAGATTGGTCATCTCGGCTAATCCCGCGCCCTTTCCGCCGAGCAGCTCCTTCATATTCGACGTGCCTTCGGCTTTGCCGTCACCGAAATAGTAGACGTATTTCTTTGCCACGTGAGTCTCCTTCCAGGAAGAGTGCGTATCAATGAGCAGGCGACGCGCGACGGCCGTCGGTTGATTCCAGACGGAGCCGATAGCGGTTTACCAGGAACCACTTCGCCCTGACGCCACCGATAATAATCGCGGTGACAAACAGCATCAGCGTCAATAACCGATAGTCAGCCTGAATACCTTGATCGACGTAGTACTGGCCGTCAAGCCCTTTCTTCAGCTTCGTGTCGGGCTGGAGATAATGGGGCTTCCCACTGGGATCGGAAAGATTGAGCCATTCCGAACAGAGCCGAACCGGTTCATGTGCTCCAGGCACTGACTGCCATGAGAGCCGAAGACACACATCCTGCTTGGCATTGAAGAAATCGGGCGTCTTGACCAAGTCGTCCAGATTAATGCCGCTGAGCGCGAGTCCGCCGAGAAGAATGGCATTGCAGAGCACCATCAGGACCAGCGAGACCGCAAGAGAAAATCGCCGGATCTTGTCCGCCCGACGGCATTCATCCGTCATCGGCTGATCCATGACAATCTCCGTTGTGGTTCCCAATCTTCGCTGGAGACAGTCCGTCTTCCGTCCGATCCGACCTACCGCCCTTGTACCATAATCTGAGAAAAATCCGCGAACGACGTGAACAACTCATCAACCTCTTTGAGCAGCGACAGCCTATTGCTTCGGATAGCCTGATCTTCCGTATTCACCATCACTGCAGCAAAAAAGTCATCGATGACAGCCTTGAGCCCTACCAAGGAATCCAGCACCTTGTCATAGTCACCCATTTCCAAGGCCGACCCCATCCTCCCTCGCTCGTCGGAGACCGCCTTGTGAAGTGCCGACTCAGACGGATGCTGAAACATCGCCGCATCGACCGATCGGCGTTCCCACTGTTCCTTTTCCACCAACCGATGTGCCCGCTTGAAACCGACGATCAAGGGATCGAATTCCGGCTTCTTCGTCACGGCTTCGAGGGCTCTCATCTTCTGCACAAGATCGACGAGATCCAGCGGCTTGTCACGAACCGGCTGGAGTACCGCATCGACAATATCGTCTCGCACGCGGTGAATCATTCGACTGTAATGCCGAACACGGTCCAGGATAAATTCAGTGATTCGGCGTACGCCTTGCTGCTCAGAATCCGGCAGCCCCTTGAAGCCGTCATCGGATATGAGATTTCTTGAATGAGTAATGTATTTCGTTAAATCCACTCGAAGATTTGCTTCAAGAATAATCCGAACAATTGCCGTCGCATGTCGTCGAAGCGCAAAAGGATCTTCCGATCCGGTCGGCACGATACCCACATGGAAAAACGCGGCGATGGAATCCAGCCGATCGGCCAGCGAAAGAATCTGTCCCGCTGATGTTTTGGGCAATTCTCCTTCAATCGCCTTAGGAAGATACTGCTCCCGAATGGCGTGAGCCACCGCAACAGATTCTCCATCATGACAGGCATATTCGCCGCCCATGATACCTTGCAACTCCGGAAACTCACCCACAATACCAGTCACGAGATCGGTCTTGGACAATGACGCCGCTCGATCGCACACCTGTCGAAGTTCATCTTGCCCAGGATACAGGAGCCCGGCAATGAAGCCTGCCAATTTCCCCACCCGCTCTTGTTTTTGCGCCATCGTGCCGAGCTTCTGGTGAAACGTGACTCCACCCAACTTCTTCGTCCGCTCTTCGAGGCGCACCTTCCGGTCTTCGTCGAAAAAGAACTTCGCGTCGGCCAACCGCGCCGCCAGCACCCGCTCGTTGCCTTCGCGAATGAGCGCCATGTCCTTGGCACGGTTGTTCACCACGGTAATGAAATGAGCCGCGAGTTTGCCGCTGTTCTTCTGACGCAAGGAAAAAAATCCTTGGTGCTCCTTCATCGAAGTGATCAGAATCTCCTCCGGCACATCCAGATAGGCGTCCTTGAACGACCCAATGACCGCGATGGGCTGCTCCGTCGAGTACACCGCCTGATCGAGCAAGGCTTCGTCTTCGTTCAGCTGATATCCCGTCTTGTGGCAAATGACGGCGATCTGTTCCTCGATCAGGTTGCGGCGGCGCTGCGGGTCGACAATGACGCCCTGACGCTCCAATGTATTAATGTAGGAGGCAGCATCTCGAACAGCAACCCACTTCCCTCCGCCCAAGGCGCGATGTCCTTTCGTCTGATTCGAGGCTGTGATTGCGGCCGCTTCGATCGGAAGCACCGAGCCTCCATAGAGCGCCACTAGCCACCGGATCGGACGGGCAAAGCGCACACCGGTTTCATTCCATTTCATCGCTTTGGGAAATGCGAGGCCTGACACCAGTTGCGGCAGTGTATCGACCAGCACAGCGGCAGCTGGATGACCTTCTTCACGTTTCACGGCAAAAAGGTACTCTCCTTTGGGCGTCTGACGTACTTGGAGTTCCTGAACAGCGATACTCTGCCCTGCGGCAAATCCTATGGCAGCTCTGGTCGGCTGACCGGTTTGATCGAACGCGACGGTCTTCGATGGCCCCATCACTTCTTTCACCATGGAAGCCTGTCTCGCCGCCAGACCATCGGCCGCTATCGTGAGTCGGCGCGGCGTTCCCATGGTACGGACAGACTGAAAGGTGAGCCGCTGATCGTTGAATAGACGTTCGGCTGATTCCTTGAGTGACGCCAGCGCGGGAGCAATGAACTGATAGGGAAGTTCTTCCACGCCGATTTCCAGCAGCAACTCGGCCACGGCAGGTGAAGAGATCCCTCTGCCTTTCTTCGGCACGGCGCTCCGGCGTCCAGTTTTCTTTTGCGTCGCCATAACCTGTTACGTTCGGCCCGCTCCGACCTTCGAGCGAGGTCTGCCCGACTTCACGGCTCTATTCTCGCGATTCAACAGCGGATGTCCCATCGCCGCTCGCTCGTCGATATAACGCTCGGCACACTGCCTGGCCAGTGCCCGCACCCGCGCGATGTAACCCGTCCGTTCGGCGACACTGATCGCTCCGCGGGCATCGAGGAGATTGAACACATGGGATGATTTGATGCAGTAGTCATAGGCCGGCAGCGTCAGACGCCGGTCGGTCTGTGCCAGCAATCGCTTGCACTCCGCTTCATTCGCCTGGAAGGCTTGCATGAGCATCGAAACATCCGCTTCCTCGAAATTGTAGCGCGATCCTTGTACCTCCGTCTCGTGATGTATATCCCGATACGTCACGCTGTCGGTCCATGCGAGATCAAAGACGTTGTCCACTCCTTGGAGGTACATGGCAATGCGCTCCGTGCCGTAAGTGATTTCGCCGGTAATCGGAGCCAATTCAATCCCACCGATCTCCTGAAAGTACGTAAACTGGGTGATCTCCATCCCATCGAGTCTCACTTCCCACCCAAGTCCCCAGGCACCCAGCGTCGGCGACTCCCAATCGTCTTGGATGAAGCGAATATCGTGCTCCTTGGGATTGATCCCCAGCCGGGCCAGACTCTCTAGATAGAGCTCTTGAATATTGTCGGGAGAAGGCTTCAGTACCACTTGGTATTGGTAATAGTGCTGAAGACGATTAGGGTTTTCACCATAGCGGCCATCCGTCGGACGGCGGCATGGCTGCACATAGGCCGCCCGCCAGGGCTCCGGTCCGAGTGATCGCAGAAATGTGGCCGGATGAAACGTCCCGGCGCCCATTTCCATGTCATAGGGTTGATGAATGACACAGCCTTGATCGGCCCAGAATCGATGGAGGGCAAGAACAAGTTCTTGGAAAGTCACAGAACCTACAGCCTGGTCGGGAAAGACGATTAGATAGTTATGTTAGAGATATCGAGCCAAGCTAGCAAGAATGGTTTTCCCCTGTCAAGGAACAAGCCCGCTAGTTCAATCGTTTACAATTCGAGAACGTGGCAGAATGAACGAGAGAGATTCCGGAGGCATTGATCGCCACGCCCGCGAGGAGCGCGACCGGATTCGCCTTTACAATTAGGTCGCTGCACCCAGAATTAATGGACTGTATCTATTCTGATCCACCTCGTATCCAATCAGATACTCCCTCGGCCTTTTGCTGCAGGCATTCATGCACAATCTCTCTAGATTTGATGATGGTCTACGATACGGTGTTCGGCAAGCTGCTTGCTAGTTAGTCCCGACAGATTAGCACTCTCACCACAAAGACTCCCTGAATGCGGAAAGCTTCGCCACAAGAGCACCGTCATCACTGAGGCGGCACTCGTCAAGACAGAGGAGGATCAGCCATGCGACGGATACAGACAGGGCTCTCACTCATGCTTGGCCTGGCTTTATTCGCGGGATATGTAGGCTTGAAGGAAGAATCGGCGGTTGCTGCGAACGATAAGACCACCTCCTCGACATTTCACTATGGCAAGGGTCTGACCGATGCCGAACGGGTCGGCGCGGAGATTTGGTTTAACGCGACAGCGGGCAATTCCCGCTTCTTTACCTATGTCTATCAGCAACGGCTTGGCGTCATGATCGATTGGTACCGCGTCTTGCGAAGCGACTTACGCGATCAGCGCTTCTATCGGTGGGGGCTGATCAACGATCCGGATTGTTGTAGGCCGGGAAATCCCGACTGCCCGGCCAAAAGTTACAGCGAGACCTACGGCTTCGACTACTGTCCCGGCGATGACGAATTGCTGAAGTATGTCGGGAAGGCCGGCTATCGAGATCCCGCCTGCGATCTGAAGGATGCGGCCGTCGCTCCCCATGATCCCCATGGTCCAAAAGACCAGCGACAGTCGGCCTGCGATCTCGAATTCGGGACTTCGACCGGCGCGCTCGGATTGCGCAAATTTCCCAATCCGAAGTTCGATAAGGTGAAATGGCTCCAGATCAACGGCGGACATCGAGATACATGGGACGGGTATACAACCAAGGTGACGCCGCACAAAGACCGTGAAGCGCCGGCCAAGAGTCATCTGATCGACGGCTCAATCGAGCCGCCCTATCGCATCGGCATGTCATGCGGCGCCTGCCACATCGCCTTCGATCCGGTCCGTCCTCCGAAAGATCCGGCCCGTCCGAAATGGGAGAATCTTTCCGGGACAGTGGGCAATCAGTACGGGCGATTCGCGCAGATCCTCGGATCGGGAATGGCACCGAACACCATTGAGTATCAAATCTACGGGCATTCGCGTCCGGGTGCCGTCGATACCTCGGCTATTCCCAACGATCAGGTCAACAACGCCGGTACGATGAACGCGATCATCAATCTTGCCAAACGGCCGACCTTCGAAGAAGACATCATCAAATGGCATAAGACTAATCAGTGCCCGGCTGGAGGAGACGAGCGGAGCTGTTGGTGTGAACCGGGTAAGGACGGCAAGTGTTGGGAGCGAAGCCGCAAGAAAGAGACCGTCCATCACATTCTGAAAGGTGGGGAAGACAGCATCGGCGTGCTTGAAGCGATTCAACGCGTCTACTTCAACATCGGCAGTTGTTCGGAAGAAGGATGGGTCAATCATCTCACGGATATGCGGCAACTCGATCCCACGATGCGTGGGTTCGGCCAAACGGCGTTCGACATCGGACAAGTCCGCCGGGACTGTCCGCAATTCCGAGCGATTGAAGACCGCTTGGAGGAAGTATTCAAGTTTTTGCAGACCGGCGCTCCGGCCGAACTGTACCAGGCACGGGGATTGAGGAACAATGCGGCGCTTGTCGAACGACTCAATAAGGAATTCGGCAAGGGCGCGGTCGAACAAGGACGGGCGATCTTCGCAAGCAAGTGTGCGTCGTGTCATTCCAGCCAAAATGCGCCGTTCGAAAACCGTGATTTTCGAGCGGTCTCCACAGATCTCAAAGACAGGGGCATGCGGGTCGATTGGCTGGGGAACGACAATCTGATCCCGGTGAGCGAGGTCGGCACGAACCGTTCGCGGTCCCTTCATTCGAATCACATGAAGGGTCATGTCTGGGAGGAGTACGGCTCTGAGACCTTACGGGCGAAACCCGGCGACCCGCAGCTCAAAGAACCCTCGGATGGAGGACGGGGCTACTACCGAAATATCTCGCTGCTCAGTCTTTGGGCCTATGCCCCCTTCATGCACGACAATGCCGTAGGCCCCGAAGTCTGCGGCGGTCCCTTGGACGAGCACTACTACTCGCCGTATATCGATAAAGATGGAAAACCGCTGACCAGCCCTCCACCTTGTTGGGCGTTCGATCCCAGCGTAGAGGGGCGATTCAATCTCTACAAAGCGTCGATGAAAGAGTTGCTCAACCCATCTCAACGAATTCCCAAAGTGACCGGATTCAATTCCGACGTGACCATTCGGCTGTTCCCAAAGCTGGGTGACGGCAAACAGGATCGGTTCATCGACACGGCCGTTCGCTTTCCAGTCGGCACGCCGGCCGCGCGCATCGGGAACTTTCGCCACAAGGAGCTGGTGGAAGATCTCGTCACGGCGCGGGTGGACTTTGACAAGCTGAAGGCGAAATACGTCGGCCGGTATGGAGCGGAAAAGGGCGCACAGATCGCCAAAATGATCCAAGACAACGGCACGGAGTTGCTCGCGAAACCGGGAACCCTACTCGAGGCCGGAGCGGAATTGCGCGAGGTGTACAGCAACAGCCTCGCAGTCATCGAAAACGATGGACATCGATTCGGCGAAGATCTCTCGGATAAAGAGAAGGATGC
Organism: Nitrospira sp.; assembly: GCA_025936075.1. Classification (GTDB taxonomy): domain Bacteria; phylum Nitrospirota; class Nitrospiria; order Nitrospirales; family Nitrospiraceae; genus Nitrospira_D. The sequence continues at coordinate 6,964 of JAICUC010000141.1, forward strand.
GCTGACAGCGTTCCTCGCGACACTCTGATGAAAGACCGAGACTCTCTGAACCCAAATGCCACAAATCCAGGGAAGAGGTGATGACGATGAGACACGCACGATGGTTGATGTCAGTCGGCTTGGTGGTAAGTCAAACTGTTCTCCTTGGCTGTAACCCAGATCCGCCGCCGATTCCATTTGCCCAAAGCGGCGAACGATATTCCGACAAGATCGACTTCGCCAGGCTGGAGCACGAGTCCTCTCTCAAGCCGGCCGATCTCATGAAGATCACGCCGGAGAACCTCAAAGGTGCCACGCAGGAACAGGTCGATCAAATCTATGCCCGTTTGACGGCCGGCCCCATTCCGGACGGGGTTTACGATGGACAAATGTTCTTCCCGAAGGGAACGAGCGAACGGGCCCGACTGGCCGAAATCGTCGGAGGAGGCATCAAAGGATTCGTCGTCGATCGCAAAGCCGCCACACTTGAGCACATCGGCGAATTCATCTGGAAAGGGAAAGTCTTCTATCGCGGCGAGGGGGTGCTCCGAAATCGCATCGAGGATCTCCTTGCGCTGAAGCCGATTGTCGGCCCGAACGTTGAAAAGATCCAAAAGCTGGATGTGGACGGCAAAGACGCCTGGTTATTGTTCCCCGCGAAACTTTATTGCGGCCAGAGCCTGCTGGATGGGCGCCGGGAATCGGTCATCATCGACTATGCGTTCACGGATGACCTGCCGGGCTACCGGGAGATGCCGGATGCGCTGGCCGGACGGGAAGGATTGGAGATACGCGACGAGATTCGCATGGTCCGTCCCGGGTTCTATCTGGGACGAGCTTATATCAAGAAGGTCTTCGCATTGAATTTCACCCTCTACAACAAAGCAGTCGCGGAAAGGGAGACACCCAGCTTTGTCGGTTCTGGAGCTATCAACGAGGACTGTTGGGTCGGCAATCAACGCATGGCGGCCATGGCCAATAAGACGGGCAGCCAACATGTCCGGTTAACGGAAGCACAGTGAAGCGAATGTGAACCGATCAACCGTGCAACGGATGGCAAGGGGGTGGGCGACGAGATTGGGATGTCTGACCATGATGATGGTATTGGTTTCAGGATGTGATCGGCAGGATGCAGGAACGTCTGCCGACCAACGGCTTGCCTCAGTTTCTCAATCAGCCGCCCCCTTGCCTCCTGATTCCACGACACCTCCATGGGTTATCGATCCGGCCGAGCCCGGGACAAACCTCCCTCCGATCGGCCGATCTTTGTTTGATTTCCTTATCACAAAAGATGCGAACGGTAAAAAGGTCTATGACGTTCCATTTCCATTTCCCGCCCTGTCAGCGCGTATCGAATCGCACCTCCA
>JAICUC010000121.1 GCA_025936075.1 Nitrospira sp.
CAACCGATGTACGCGCCATACCCCATAACTCATGAAGGGATGGCGTTCACCGGAGAGCACACATGGGACCTTTGACAGACCTTGATCTAAGCGCACTGTGGGTCGTCAGCATCGGGGTCGTGCTCATAGTCGGAGGGTCGATTCCCGGACACACGCGTGCGCTGTCCACGACCATCTTTGAGCATGTCGAAATCTGGAAATACGTCCACACGCATGTCGTCTCGGCCTTCATGCTGATCTTTTCGTTTCTGGTGTTGTTGACCGTCTATATCGCGAATCGCCGATTTCCCATCCATACGTCATGAGCCGCTTGCTGGCACGTTTTGTTGTGCAGTATCCAACCTTTGGACTGAATGTAGACTTGGACGTTCCAATGTCGGGTATTACCGCTATCTTCGGACCGTCCGGATCGGGGAAGACGACTCTGTTGAGATGTCTTGCCGGACTCGAGCGCGCATCGAACGGCTTCATCCAGTTCGGTGAAGATATTTGGCAGGACGAGGGAAGAGCTCTCTGCGTACCGCTCTTCAAGCGCTCCATTGGATATGTCTTCCAAGAGCCTCGCTTGTTCCCCCACTATAACGTACGCTCAAATCTTCTGTACGGCTATAAACGGATTCCTCCAGAAACCCGCAGGGTCACGATCGAACACGTGGTCGACATTCTGGGAATCGGCCATCTTCTTGAACGCCGCATTCATAAACTATCCGGTGGGGAACAACAGCGAGTGGCGATCGGCCGGGCATTGCTAACAAGTCCAAAACTGCTGCTATTGGATGAACCGCTTGCCTCCCTGGATATTCAACGCAAACAGGAACTTCTACCCTTTATCCGTCGCCTTCACGAGCAATTGCGCATTCCGGTGCTGTACGTCAGTCATGCAATCGCCGAAATCCTTCAACTGGCAGACTGTATTGTGCTGCTGAAAGAAGGCCGCATCGCGGGAGCCGGCCCACTCAATGAAGCGTTCACTTCTCTTAACTTGAGGAGCAGCTTTGGCTCACATCGAGTTGGGGCGGTCTTGGACACTCGTGTGGCATGTCATGAACCACAGTACGGTCTTACTCGGCTGGAATTTAATGGCCAGTTTCTGTTTGTGCCGCTTCAGTCGGTGGCAATCGGACAGGGGGTGCGCGTACACATCCTTTCCAGCGACGTCAGTCTCGTCATAGGGAAAAGCGTTGCGCCGACCAGCGTGTTGAATATTCTTGAAGCGACGATTGTTGAGGTCCGGGAAATAAATCAATCGTCAGTAGACGTGTTGTTGGATATTGGAGCGCCACTCGTCGCCAGTATTACGAGAAAATCGCTCGCGACATTAGGATTAAAGCCAGGACAGCGGCTATTCGCCCATATCAAATCCGTGGCAATGAATGAAGAACTGACGGAATAGGAAGCTCGGTGAAGAACATGGGTTCAAATTCACTCTCCCCAGTTTCTGTGGATAAATCTGTGCGCAACTCTCTTCCCAATGAGAAATTAGGTGACATGCGCCTTGAGAAACCTTTTTGCCTATTTTTTAATCATTGTATAGGAACGATGGCGACCTACTACATCTAGGGAATTTTAATTCTTCTAAGATGTTTCCTCTACCCTCACTGAGAATGTTCTTCCAAGTGAAAAGTTATACTCAAGTCTCTCACGATTACCCCAAAAATTCTATTGACAGACAACACCAAGAATGTTACCAATGGATACATTATGAAATCGCATGACCTCAAACGTATTCGAGAAGAACTATGCCTCACACAGCAACAACTTGCCGACGCCTTACACACGACCCGGGTGTCCGTGGCACGTTATGAAGCCGGTATGCGAAGGATTCCCGGTGTCGTATCGGTGGTGTTGAATCAATTACGACAGAAGACCTCCATTCCAATGGCCGGTCTTGTTGCAGCCGGCTCCCCGATCGAGCCGGTACCGCAATCAGAACTCGTCGAGGTCCCTCCGAGCATGTTGCGGGGGGGAAATTCCTTTGCGCTAAAGATCAAAGGGGAGTCGATGAAAGACGAGGGCATTTTGCCCGGTGATCTCGTGGTGGTGCGCAAACAAGGCATGGCCAAAAGCGGGCAGACCATCATTGCCTTGCTCAATGGTGAGGCTACGATCAAGACCTATTTCAAGAGGAATACACATATCGAACTTCGCCCAGCCAATGAAACGATGCAGCCGATTATCGTCCAGTCGTCGGACGAGTTTCATATCGAAGGAATTGTCATCGGCGTCATTCGCCATTGCGCTGTTTAACATTCAAAGGAGAGAACGATGAACGCGACAGAGAGAACCTTAACGAGAGACCATTTGATGGATTTGGAAAGAATGGTAACAGCGCTGGACAACCGATTGCAGAGCATCCAGGAGGGCTTGCGACGAATCGCTGGGGGTTCACTGGTGGAACGCTTTCGAAGCATACTGCGGTCCAAGCAGAGAAGCCGATTCATGTCGGCAGTCTGCAATCAACATATACGTTCGAATACAAAGCTGGCGAGTTATGACGGTCCAAGAGCATAGTGCATCGTCAGTGATCGCAGGCCCCTGTTCCGATTGTGGCATAGTTGTCGAGCAGCGGATGAAATCGATCGACGGCTTTACGCACTCTACGATTCACCTCTGCCCAGTTTGTTGGAATGCCTATCGTCAGCGACAAGTCTTCGCCGGTGGATGCTGCGAATAGGCTACGCCAGCCAGACGACTCTTCACCGTGGGTTGATCAACAAAAAGTCATTCGCAAAGTCTTTGACCAGAGGCTCGACACCATCGGCTACAATTTGCCGCACATTCGCTTCTCCGACCGCCCCGACGACACTCGCTGACCAGGTAGCCCCCCAGGCCTGCGCACCCTTCTTCGACAACAATCCCACTATTTGCTTGAAATCCACGTTGACCGCATAGACATACAGCCCTAGCTCCTCCTTCAGCGTATTGACATTGATGTAGAGATACGGCGTTGATCCCGAACGCGTTCTTTCTATATTCGTGAGGACTCTAATCCCCTTGGATCGGAGAATCATCTCGGCCGCCGCTCGGATCGCATCTTGCGAGAGACCATCCGTTGAGGCATCAGAACCGATGTCCTCTACGACTATCCCCACGCTTGAGATCCCTCGTAAGGATTCCCGGCTCCCCGCATCAAGCGCGTGGACCTCCTCCATATTTCCCCAGACCAAGGCCAAGATCATCAACTGCAGCACGTATCGCATAAGACCTCCAGGTACACATCACTTATCTTGCACTTCTCCGCCCTTCCTCACCGCCGGACCGGGCTTTGAGTCGGCCCACAACTTTTCTCGACTTCCTGTGCATCCCTTTTCCAGTGCTTCGCCCTCCGTATCTCGGCATACGTACGGTACCACCAGCGGCAACTCTCTTGCACCATTCCTGATGACCCTGGTTCCACTCGCGAGTAGGACACGGCAAAGATGTATCCATACTTGTCTCAGCCTGGAAATCTGAAGCGTGACTTCAGCTCTCACGCTGGAAATTATTCAACCCCGCGACTGAACCGGGAAGTGAAGCGAGCACCTGAGGCAAGAAAAGCTGTCATCTGCATGGAAAATGGAATTGCGAAACTCGGAGGAGCGGACGATTATGCCTATAAGGCTTTGAAAATTGGTGCCCCCGATACGAATTGAACGTACGACCCGCGGTTTAGGAAAGCATTTTTCAGCACCCTCTTCTAGCCTACTCAGACTCATTCACACCAAGCATATCCGACAGTTAGACAGAACTCGATTTTGGCTCGAATAGGCCTGAGTGTGATGGAATGAGATGGGCTTGAGCACAAAATGAGCACAATTGGTTAGTTTGTCCGCAAATGATGAAGAGGCACAGGTCACGTAACTGCCTATTGCTACAAGCGTCGTCGGCCCCTCCTCGTCAATGATCAATCCTCTGTCGCCTGGAACTGTTTATGCGGTGACAATGTTTAGCATGGTATCCTTGCTGACAACAAAGAGGACATAATGTCGAATCGGAAGGACTCTGCTACGGATCTTCTCGCTAAGCTCAAGGGGCTGGATATCAGTTCGCTCGAGCCTCTCCAGCGCGTGCTCCTTGTGACCGACGGAACACTAACCGAGATACTCGAGGCCGCGTTTCTTGAGCGTATCCAACTTGTTAAAGTTCTCCAGCAAGTCGTCTCGTCGCATGAATGCCTCGAATGGGAGGACAACGAACCTGTCATTGAGCGAGGAGTCCTCCTGCGCGGAGAGAGGAGTCATAGAAACTATGTGTATGCGAAGTCGCTCATCGCAATTGACCGGCTTCAGCCCGCTTTCCGCCAAGATCTCCTCGAAGCGAACATCCCGCTTGGCCGGCTATGGCTCGCGCATAAGCTGGAAACGTACAAGGAGCTAGTATACGTCCGCTCTCAGAGTGTGGGTAAACTCTCCTGTTACTTTGAGGGTTCAGATGCGGCAGTGCTGCTCATTCGAAGCTATCGCGTCTTCTGTGCGGGCCAGCTGATAATGATCATAACGGAGCACTTTCCAGCAGGTTTTCCAACCCCTCACCTCCGCTCTCAGAAGTCTGGTTAGTGTCGGCGTACGTTCTGAAGCTACTCGCTAGCTAATTGACAAGCGGAGCAAATCGTGAATCAGCCTAGGCCACTGTGCCTGCAGAGTCTTCGGAACATCGGGATCTTGGTATCGTGCAAATTCCTTGCATGAGCTCGTGATCATCGAACTCGGGTTGGCGATGGACGCGATGAACGGTCGTCTTTGCACAAACGTTCACCCGAAAATCCAATTCCTCTTTCTGGAAAGTTGGAAGCGACAGCGCCTCGTTCAAAGGCGCTGTCACGAGCATGAGCTTGCTACAGGTGTCCAGAACTTCGCTCTGATATTCTTGAGCTTTTCCACCGCGCTGAACCCAGCTATCAAGCATCGAAAAATACTTCGATTCAAGTTTGTGTTCGAGCACCTTTCCTCCATAAGCAAGCGTGCTAGTGAACGCTGCCAGTAAGAAAAGTCCCACCGCAATGCGTTTGGTCATAAGCATGCCGTTATGGTGCCTTAGATACCAGGGGCCAGTTTATTCGCTCCCCTTGAATTGCCTATGTGGGCGTTCTAACGGAGGTTTGTTCTGTGGTGGTTTAGTAGCGGATTCACGTAGTCTTGATCTGCCCACCATCAATGACGAACTCAGTACCAGTTATATTGGCCGCACGGGGTGAGGCGAGGAATGCGACGAGATCGGCGACCTCATCCGCCTCGGTGATGCGACCGGTAGAAATGCCCATGTTTCGCGGTACAGTGTCATTGAGAGCAGTCTGGGCAGTGACGCCGGCACCGGCAGCAACCGCATCAGCAAACCCACCGGGATCGGTCCAAAACGGTGTGCGTACTGGACCGGGCGCCACGGCATTGACGCGGACGCCCCGCGGCGCAAACTCCTCCGAAAGGGCCTTGGTAAAGTTGGCCAAAGCCGCTTTTGCTGCTGAGTAGTCCACAACCATGGGGAACGGCAGCCGAGCGTTGATCGAGCTGATATTGACGATCACACCTTTACTGAGGAGCAGATGCGACAGTGCCGCACGACTCGCACGAACGGCACTGAAGAAAGTGAGGTTGAATACTCGCTGCCACTCATCATCGCTAATGTCAAGAAACCCAGAGCGGGGACTGGCAACACCGACATTATTGACTAACACGTCGATCTTTCCGTGCTTTCTTACAGCGGCTTGAATGAGCGAATTAGGGCCGTCGGTGGTTGCCAGATCTACTGTTACTATGGTGACGTCGTAGGTATTGCAGAGCTGTGCGAGTTCCGGTGTTGTGTTCCGACTACCGGCAACGACACGAACACCCTCGCGGCCCAGCACTTTGACGACAGTCAGACCAATGCCTTTACTCGCACCAGTCACAATGGCCACTTTGTCTTTAAGATCTAACTCCATCGGGAAGGGTCCTCCTAATGCGCTAGTGAGGAGAGGCTTTTCTCACAGACCGAGGCCCGTAGTCAATTGAAAGCTCTCCACAGTCATTTGTTTTGAATTGCACGAGGATGGTCTATAACCCTATGGAAATCAAGGTGGGCCTTTGCCGCAACACAACAGCTGTCAATGCCGATCTGGCAAAGGATACGGCCGATTAACCTGGTCTTCGGGAGTTAAATCTCCTCTCGAGTCTGTGCCTGCCGGTCTGGGTGTCAGGGCCGTCCCCTGGGAGGGCTCCGGTGTGGAGGCATTACCGGGAGACCAAGCTGAGCACCCGTTCATACAAAATGAAAGGATGATGCTCGCGGACATGAGGCCGAACTCTCTTCGTAACGAGGTCATAATTCCTCCATGAATAACGGGAGTAAACGAAAACGCGTAACACGAAGTTCACCCATAACTATAAGAGACGATCGCCCCATCTCTCAATCTCAAATGTTGCCCTTCACACATCTCTGGAAACCGGAAAGTCTCGGTGAGGCAACGGAGGGAGCGTGAAGGTCTGGTGATTCTCTCAAGGTCAGGGCCTCCTGCTAATAATATCCAGGCTGGCTCCGGCTATAAGGGTCACGTTGTGAAGCCGGCGGAGGTTCGTCGTAACGATGCTGTTGGCCCGGCTGCGACGATCCCATATTGAGGTTGTCATAGCCAGGCGCCGGCCGTTGTCGACCCGAAAAAGACTCATCGGCACAGCCGGCGACCATGGCGCCCGCCAGAAGGGCAAAGGGCAGAGCGCATAGAATACGAATCATACGAAACCTCCTTCGTCATGGGAATTAGTAGGATGCATCCAATCAGTCTGCTGTACGCCCAGAATACCGCTACCACACAAGCCTTCTTCAACCTGCCAAGAGTCACGAGATCATTTGAAGCCATCCAACTGGGCACATTAGTGGTGTGCCCTATTTATTGCCACGCATTGTTTTCTCAATTGTGCCATGTATCCCATCCACCGCGCAAAGGGTAGATGTACGAACCAATCGGTGTTGGGTCACCATGCGCACCTTTGAGTTTCGGCAGACTCGCCGGCGCCTTCATCTGACTCAAGGGGACGAATGATTCCATCATCGCAGGTGGCGGAGTTCCTCCCGCCTGACGATTGATTGGATTAGTTCGTTAAGCAAGTCACTTGAGGAATTGCAATGAGTACATCAATCTAATAACAGGTGGGCACGGGGAACACGATGATTCACGTAGCCATATCGGTCGGTGCTCCACTACTTCCTTACCGAGGCTCATTTGAGCCGGCACCGTTACTGCCTTAAGCTGTCTGATCTGGGTCATTCCGGCGAGGGGGTGTGGTCTTGCCACCCTCATGTTTCTTTGGAACGCCAGGGCGCTGCCTCGGTTCTGCATTGCGCCACTCCTGCTGGAGTTCCATCTGACGTTGAACCTGTTTGATGACACCTGAGGCACACGCGGAAAAGTTAACGAGCATCTCGACGGATTGACGGCGGACCGTGGAACCATCGCGAGAGACTGACGTGTCAACTATATGGAGGTCCAAGGGCACCAACACGTCTAATCCATCCTTCTTACGATTGAAGCCAATCATAACCGGCTCACCATGGAGAATGTCCGCATACACATTGACGGCGTCACCATTGAGTCCGTAGATAAACAGACGAAATCCTGGCTCTGAATCATTCTGAGCAAGCATACTTTTTGCGGTCGATCCGTGAGGTGTTTGAAGGTACGCGAAGAATGGGAGGGTGGAAGGTGCCCTTGGGTCTAGACTGTCGATGATTCCAATCTTTAGGGCTAGAACGATGTTGCTGCGTTGCTTATTGCTCCAAATTGCGATATTGCCTGCCAAGGAAACTAGGCTACCTTTGCGATACGCATGATCCTGCCCAATGACACGATATACCAACGTGCAGCCTTCTGTTACTCCTTGTGATTGCACCGGTTGAAACTGAACTTGCACCGTTCCCACAAGGGGGGATAGGTCAAGGGCGTGAATTGGGATAGCGGTACTTGAAAGGATTGCGGCAACAATCCAGCACATTCCTTTCTGCATTTACTCTCTCCCTTTCTTTCTGGCCCATTTTAGGACCGTCCATGGGAGAATCCAGCTCACGATAATAATCGCGCACACAGTCATACCCCCCGCAATCACCGCCAGCACGGATGGCTCGAATTTAGTACTCGCAACTCATAATTGCTCCAATAGGTTGAGCAGGAACGACCTCACCGTTTTCCGGTTTTCAGCTGGGCATAAGCGTCACAGCCTACTTTGGATTTCAGATCGCACGCCCTCCCGAAATACTTCAATGCTTCACTCTCGTCCTGTCCGACTCCTCTCCCAATTCTATACATCGTGGCGAGACCGATACAGCCTAGAGCCTCCCCGCCATCACAGGTTTTTCGATAGAGGGCGACGGCCTGAAAGTCGTCTTGTTTGACTCCACGCCCAGCCATATACATTGAGCCCAGACGGGAACAACTTGGCGCGTCCCCGCCGTCACAGGCTTTTCGGAAGAGAACTGCAGCCTCAATGTCATCCTGCGCCACTCCGGTCCCCTGCGCATACATGAGGGCGAGATGACTGCAACCTGGCACCTCCCCACCCTCACAGGCTTTCCGAAAGAAGGCGACGGCTTGAAAATTGTCTAGTTTGACTCCACGCCCAGTGATGTACATCGCGCCGAGAGGCGCACAACTGGGGATATAACCGCCGTCACAGGCCTTCCGGAAGAGAGCTGCAGCTTGAACGTCGTCTTGTAGAACTCCGGTGCCCCGAACATACATTCTGGCGAGATGGTGGCACCCTGGCGCGTCCCCACCCTCACAGGCTTTCCGGAACAAAATTGCAGATTGATGGTCATCCTGTGAAACTCCGTTCCCCTGAGCATACGCGAATCCCAGGGAACCACATGCCCTTGCATTGCCTTTATCACACGCGGTTTTCAATTGTTTGGGGTTGTCTGCCGCTTCAGAGGCGCCTATCCCTCCTGAAACCAGCACGGCAATGACTATGAGTTCGTGAGGCAGAATGCGAAAGGTCATTGGTTAGCCTTCGATAAAAAATAGGGGTGATGCAGGGTAAAGTCTAGCGTAGGAAAAGAGAGGAGAACAAGCGGCGAGAGAACACGATGTAGCTAGCACATCATCTGTCCGGTTTTTGTAGCACATGAAGTGTCCGGTTTAGGGTGGCCCACCAAGGAGGGTCACCATGACACGGGCGACGGTGTGACAGGAGGTGAGACAGATGC
>JAICUC010000262.1 GCA_025936075.1 Nitrospira sp.
ATTCGCCAGCGCCGGAGCGCCGTGGCATTTGACGCGAAGACATCAATTTCCGCAGCCATGTTTTTCCACATGATGCAGCGAGTCATGCCTCAGGCAGAACGGTCGCAGTTGGTACGGCCGATGCCGTGGGATGTCTGGCCCTACGACCCTGCGATTCATCTACTGATATTCGTGCATCGTGTGGATGGACTCACGCCGGGATTGTATGTTCTCATGCGGGATAGGAGAAGGGCGTCGTTCATTCAACAGACCATGAATCCTGAACTGAGCTGGACTATCGCGTCTGACTGTCCGGATGGGCTGCCTCTTTATTGGTTACTTGAAGGTGATGCAAAAAAGCTGGCGGCGCAAGTCAGTTGTCATCAAGACATTGCCGGCGACAGCGCCTTCTCGTTCGGCATGCTGGCGGAGTTCGAGGGGACCTTGCGCGAACGAGGCGCCTGGTGGTATCCACGCATGTTTTGGGAAGCGGGGTTGCTTGGGCAGGTCTTGTATCTGGAGGCGGAGGCGGCAGGAGTGCGGGCTACCGGAATCGGCTGCTTCTTCGATGATCCGGTCCACGAGATCGTCGGCATTCAGAGTTTAGCCGTTCAGTCCCTCTACCATTTTACGATCGGCGGGCCGGTGGAAGATCGGCGTCTGCAGACCTTGCCGCCATACCATCATCGGTCTCGTGCATAACACCCGATGTTCGTGAGGGAGCTCATGTTCAAGATCAAAAAGAAAGCCGACAAGCCGAAGCGGATGGCGCTCTATAACATCGTCGAGGACTATTCGGAGTTCGATGCCCCGGGAAATGTCACTGTGTGCGCGATGACGGAATCGGAGGATCTCCCGGCCCACTCGAAGATCCTTGCAGAAAGTTACGATGTGCCGATTGAGACGATGACAACCTTGTTGACCACAGGCGGAACCTATATGTATCCGCAAATTGACGGCATCCTCACTCGAGGATTATTTGCCTGCCGGATTGATCCAGCCGGGCAAGGACCGAAACAAACCTGGACGCTCGACTTGATGCAATTTGCCGAGGCGGAGCAAACGGCTCGATCCAGGGCGTCGGCGATGATCGATGCGGCATGGGAGGTCTTTCGGAGGACGTTGCCGAGTGAGCTGCAAGCCAAACTGCAGCAAAAAAATTTGGGCTTGGATTATCGAACGTTGGATCGCGCCGTCGCGAAAGGCGGCGACATCAAGTACATTGACTTCCGCAAGGACTGGTCCCCGCATTTCAAACGGCTCTGTATCATGCCGGACGGCCGACTTGTCGAGACCGGAGGGGTACAAGATTTTTCCAGACTTCACGGCATCACCGTGGCGCAGGCTCAAATGTTGATCGAACAAGGCGGTACGCTGGAAGTAAATGACGAGGTATTAGCCTGTCAGATTGTGAATGGGCAACCGGCTGTGGCCCGGTTTAGCGCGCAGAGCTATGCCAAGGCGAAGGACTTGGTATCTTCGAAAGGGTTGCACTTGATGGACGCGCTCAGTGAAGTGGGATACAGCGATCCGGCTATGATGCGCGGTCTGGCGCGGAAAGAACTGGCGAGCAAACGATAATTTCGTGAACGTCGTGATCGGAGTTATTCACGTTCACGCGACGGCGAGTTCTTCCTTCACCGCTTCAAGGAGCTTGTGGATGTCGAACGGCTTTTCAAAGGTGCGACGTGCACCGAAGAGTTTGGCGACGTCCAGGAAGTTATGATCGCCTTGCGCTCCCGTGATGGCGATTACTTTGGCATCAAGATATTCGCGGGTGAGTTGAAGAGTTGCCTCAAGACCATCCGTTTCCGGCATCAGCAAGTCCATGATCACGAGATCGATCGGCTCTTTCTGGTAGAGTGTGAGACCTTTGCGTCCATCCTCTGCTTCAAGCACGCGGTGTCCCGCTTTGACAAGGACTTCTTTCAGCAGCCCTCTGATGGATTGTTCGTCGTCAATGACGAGGATAGTGGCCATACATGCTCTACTGATTTTTTCTAATCTTACCTGGCGCTCGCGATACAGTCTAGAAAGAAAATGATTTCTGTGATAGGTGCAAGCGGTGAAATGAGGATGAGTCTGATTGGCCTCATGCGCGTTATGCGACAACTGCACGATACCAAAACTATGGACAGTGGATCCTATTTTCAAAGATATGAATGAAAATACATACATCATTTAATGTAAATATGAAGGTATAAACATCCACTTTTGGATATGAAAAGCCTATTTGGGCGTCTAGGGACAAACCTATTTGACCCAGTTTTCGATTTTTGCTACAAGGCCAAGAGTTCTCACCTCTTCGAGGGAGTTGTTTCAGTGAATATGACAGATCCATCAAAATGGACTTGGACCCGGCGAGCGTTTCTTGAGGTTTCTCTGGTAGGGACTCTATTGCTGGGTGGACGACTGGTTGGTCCACAGCCGGTGCAGGCTCGGGAACTTCCGGAAGGTCGGCTGACATTGGTGAATGTGTGGACAAATGAGCGCTTGGACGTCACCTACCGAGACGAAGCCGGGAATTATGACCTTGCGGCGCTCGATGATGTGAATTACCTTCTACGCTGCCATTACTCGGGTGAAGTGGGAGCTATTGATGTACGTGTGCTGGAGCACGTGAATTTAGTGCAAAAGAAACTCGGCAGTCAGCAAGAGATTCATGTGATTTCCGGCTTTCGGTCTCCCGAGTACAATGCCATGTTGGTTCGGACAGACCGACGTGTCGCCAGGAACAGCTTGCATATGCAGGGACAGGCGATCGACCTTCTCATTCCCGGTATCTCTCCCACGAAGCTTCGCCAAGCCGCTCTTGAACTGCGGTACGGCGGTGTCGGCTTCTACAAACGATCGAGCTATGTGCATTTGGATTCCGGCCCCTTCCGGCATTGGTAACCCTCCCTCATGCACGGGTGAATCTTTCATCCTTCACAAAAACACCTCAGTTCATAAAAGGGTCAGGCAGGTTACTGCATCGAAACCGGCTGTTAACGATTGCTCCAGTGCGTGCCTGCAATGAAGGCGATCGCGGTCATCCTGAATGGTCGGTTCAAGGGCGCTTGCGCAATCTTCATGGCTACAGTTTGATGAGGAAGGAGAAAATGTCCTCTGTGCCGGTTTTGAATGATCGACCAGAAAGACGACTCTGATTGCATTGCCGCGATTTGCCCCGGATAATGCGGTGGCTCTTGGCAGGATGTTGAAAAAGTCCTCCAGTTTCGTTCTCGCGTCACTCAGAGGCTCAACGTACCGAAGCGTACGCCTCGCCTCTTCGCTTGCTGCGGCCTTGCTGGAAGGCCTTTTTGACCATCCTGCATTCTGATGCGACTCGTGACCATCCAAGAAATGGAGAGTTATCGGATATCAGAATAGTTTTCAATAACCTGTTAGATATCCGTCGTTGTTAGGTTTCGAGGACATACATGTCATCTCTGACTCTGGCCCTTCTGATTTTCGGTGTGTGCTATGCGCTCATCATGACCGAGCGGCTCCACAAGACGATTGTGGCCTTGTTCGGAGCGGCCTTGATGATCGGGTTCGGCGTGGTGTCGCAAGAGGAAGCGTTTTATTCCCACGAATTCGGAGTGGACTACAACGTCGTTTTTTTGCTGATCGGCATGATGGTGATCGTCAACATCGTGCGCGAGACCGGTCTCTTTGAGGTCTTGGCAATTTGGGCGGCACAACGAGCTGATGCAAGACCCTTCCGGTTACTCGCGCTGTTAGCCATTTTAACCGCGGTGTTGTCCGCCATGCTCGATAACGTCACCACCGTTCTGCTCATGGCCCCGGTCACCCTTGCGATCACCAAGCGGTTAGAGTTGAACCCCGTCACATTCCTCATAACGGAGGCGCTGGCTTCCAATATCGGAGGCACCGCCACGCTCGTCGGTGATCCACCCAACATCATGATCGCCAGCAAAGCTGAACTCGGGTATCTCGACTTTTTGATCGTTCTGGGACCGATCGTCGTCATCATGATGGTGGTGTTTTTGACGGTTCTATGGTTGATCTTCGGGCGAACAATGACGGTGGCACCTCATCTGCGGGAGGCAGTGCTGGCCCTCAGTTCGCGGGAGTTTGTTCCGGATGATGCTTTTTTGCGCCGTTGTCTGTTCCTGCTGGCGGTAGTCAATGTGGGATTTTGCGTCCATTCTCTCGTCCATTTGGAGCCGGCCACGATTGCGTTGCTGGGGGCCAGCCTGTTCATGGTGATCGGCCATGCCCGACGAAAACCGGAAGACACCGAGGAATTGACGTATCTGGCGGAAGTGGAGTGGAAGACCATTTTCTTTTTCATCGGCTTATTTATCCTGGTGGGAGGATTGGTCAAAGTCGGAGTGATCCGGTACCTGGCCGATCAACTCGTGACGGTGACAAGGGGGAATCTCACCGGCTCCACAATGGCCGTGTTGTGGGGATCGGCGATACTGTCTGCAGTGGTGGACAATATTCCCTATGTCGCAGCGATGAATCCGTTGATCGTCGATCTGGCCCGATCGCTCCATCCGGAGATGACCGACTACGTCGCCTTAGTCCATCAACCGGACATCATCCCGCTCTGGTGGGCGTTGGCTTTGGGTGCGTGTTTAGGCGGGAACGGCACGATCATCGGCGCGAGTGCCAACGTCGTGATCGTCGACATCGCGCGCAAATCCGGCTATCGGATTACCTTTTGGCAGTTCTTCAAGTTCGGATTTCCCGTCATGATCGGATCGGTCACACTCAGCGCGATCTATCTCTGGCTGGTGTTTCTGCGCTGACAAGGTTGCTGAAAAGAGTTGCCGCCGGCTTCTCGCGGGACGGTTGAATCTTTCCGCAGTCTGCTACGGTGAATCACGGCTTGCCATCGACCTTCAGAGTGAGTGTTCCATCACTCATCACCCGAACGTACAGCCGGTTCACATCGGCGAACACGCCGATACCCTGCACCGATGTGACGGTCCCGTGCGTCGTAATGGTCGGACTCAACTCCCGATTTAGCGCCTTCGTCACAAGGTCGCGCATGCGATCAATTGCCGGAGTCACACCGAGCACGACTTCACGCATAACGAGGTCTGTGACCGAAGAGCGATCGAGCCAATCGGGGCCGCTTTTCTGGAGGAGCTGTTCGGAATCGAGGTCCAAGCGGAGGCCACCGATCTGAACGGACTGGGTCAACGTGTTCATTTCAGGCTTCCCCACGAAATACAAGTGGCCGATCGCGTCTCCCGTAAACGCAATCCGCACGACCACTTGATTGCCGCC
>JAICUC010000065.1 GCA_025936075.1 Nitrospira sp.
CTCGCACGATCCATGGCGCCTGGGTCTCTATGGGACCTGCTAGATGTGAAGCGCTCGACCCTGCACCGCAAGCGCCGCTTCCCGGAACGCCTCGGCCAGCGTCGGATGCGCATGGCAAGTCCGGGCGATATCTTCGCTGCTCGCGCCGAAGGCCATCGCGGTGGCTGCCTCGGCGATCAGGTCACCGGCCCGAGGCCCGAGGATGTGGACCCCCAGCAGGCGATCGGTCTTCTTGTCGGCGAGCACCTTGATGCGCCCCTCGGTCTGACCGAGGGCTTGCGCGCGGCCATTTGCGAGAAACGGAAAGACGCCCTTTCGGTAATCGATCTCCGCCTCTCGGAGCTCCTCCTCCGTCTTTCCGACCGACGCGATCTCGGGGTGCGTATAAACCACGCTGGGGATCGTCTCATACTGCACATGGCCATAGCCGCCTGCGAGCATCTCCACACAGGCAATTCCTTCTTCCGATGCCTTGTGGGCGAGCATCGGACCTCGAATGACATCGCCGATAGCGAATATACCGGTTGCGTTCGTGGCAAAGTGCTCGTCCACGGAGATGCGGCCCTGCTCGTCAGGCGTGATGCCGACGGTCTCCAGGCCCAAGTTCGCCGTCATCGGGGCGCGCCCCACGGCCACCAACACGCGGTTACAGCGGATGGGTTCGGCCCCTTCGCATTCCACAATACAGTGATCTCCTTCAACCCGTGCCCCTGTCACGCGTCTGCCGAGGAGGAAGTCCAGGCCCTGTCGCTCGAACATCCGTTTCGCCTCGGCGGCAATCTCCATGTCCATCCCCGAAAGAATGCGGTCCAAATGTTCGACGACTGTGACCTTGGCACCGAGCCGGCGCCACACGGACCCGAGCTCGAGGCCGATGTATCCCGCGCCAATGATCACGAGATGGTCCGGCACGTCGGAATAGCTGAGCGCCTCGGTGCTCGTGGCGATGCGGTCGCCATCGAGCCTGACTCCGGGCAGGTTTGCCGGCGTACTACCGGTCGCGATCAGAATCCAGCGGGCCCTCAGCGCCACGGTTTCCTTGTCGGTCTCGACGACGACGGCTCCGGGACCAGAAATGCGCCCGTGGCCCAGGTACCGAACGATCTTGTGCTTCCGGAAGAGACTGTCGACGCCTTTCGTGAGACGCTCCACAATCCCATTCTTCCTCCCCAGCATGGCCGCAAGGTCGAGCGTCACGTCCCCAAGTCGAATGCCGTGTGACCCGAAGCCGCCGGTCTCACCCGCCCGACCCCGGCGCGCCTGCACACGCCGTTCCGCGAGCTTGGCGGCGGCGAAGAGCTCGCTCGACTCGAGAAGCGCCTTGCTCGGGATGCATCCCACACGGAGACAGGTCCCGCCGAGCGCTGGTTCTCGCTCCACACAGGCGACGTTCATCCCAAGCTGCGCAGCCCGGATGGCGGCGACATAGCCTCCGGGACCGGCGCCGATGATGATCAAATCATGCTCGCGCTGAGCAACCATCCTCTAGTTTCCTTTTACCAGTATTGCGCCCCTTAACCTCAACCTTAACCTTCCTCTAAATCTCTAAGAGGATACGGGCCGGCTCTTCAATACAGGCCTTGATGTGCTTGAGAAACGTCACCGCCTCACGGCCGTCCACGATCCGATGATCATATGTGAGGGCGACGTACATCATGGGACGAAGCACGACCTGCCCGTCCCGGGCCACGGGTCGGTCCTGAATCACATGAAGCCCTAGAATACCGCTCTGAGGCGGATTGATGATCGGAGTCGACAGCAACGAACCGTACACTCCGCCGTTCGAAATCGTGAAGGTGCCGCCTTGCAGTTCCTCCAGGGTGAGCCGATTGGCCTGCGCGCGCCGAGAGAAATCGGCGATAGCCGTCTCGATTTCGGCAAAGCTCAGGCGCTCGGCGTTCCGCAACACCGGCACAACCAGGCCGCGCCCGCTTCCGATCGCGATCGCGATATCATAATAGTGACGATAGAAGATCTCCGTGCCTCGGATCTCGGCGTTCAGCTCCGGAATCAGCTTGAGCGCTTCAATCACGGCTTTGACGAAGAAGGACATAAGGCCGAGCTTCACCGCATAACGCTGCCGGAAGCTTTCTTGCAGGTCTTGTCTCAAGGCCGTCACTGCCGTCATGTCGACCTCGTTGAACGTCGTAAGCAGGGCGGCAGTCTGTTGAGCCTGTACGAGCCGCTCGGCGACGCGGCGCCGGAGCAAGCTCATCGGTACCGCTTCTTCGTCGCGGCCGCCTATCGGCTGACGCGGCGCGGACCTAGGCGGCGCAGCCTCGTCTTCGGAAACCGTCTCGACGGGGGAGGCGGGTTCCGCTTGAGACGGATGCTCTTCCAGACGGCGAAGGACGTCTTCTTTGAGCAGTCTGCCGCCGGGGCCTGTCGGCGTCGGCTCCTCGACGCCGAGCCGATGCTCGTTCAAGAGCCGGCGCGCGGCCGGCATCACTCGTGCCGGGTCGGGCGTCGAGACCGGCTGGGGCTTGGAAACCGGTGTATTCATGGGTGTCTTGCCGGAAACCGAAGGGGCTCCCGTATCGTTCGGAACCGCTGCCTCATCCAGGTACGCGATCACTTCGCCGATGCGCGCCATCTCGCCCTTCTTCTTGAGCACTTTGGCGAGAACGCCCGACACGGGTGAGGGCAAGTCGAGTGAGGTCTTCTCCGTCTCGAGCGCGACGATCGGCTCATCTTGCCGAACGGTCTCACCCGGTGACTTGAGCCACTCATCGATCTGGACCTCCGTAATTGATTCGCCGATCGTCGGAATTTTCAGCTCAATGGACATTGAATGCCGCCTTGAGCAGCTTCTGCTGCTCGATCTTGTGGAGCTCATGCCACCCGGTCGCCGGACTGGCCGAGGCCTGCCGGCAGACCGCCGAGAAGGGCCAGGTACCCATCAGTCTGTCGCCGAATCGTGCAAACAAATACCGCCACGCCCCCATGTTCGCAGGTTCCTCCTGAACCCACACCACCGGCGCCTTCGACGGATAGGCCGCCAGGCTCTGACGCAATTCCTCATCTTGTAAAGGATAGAGCTGCTCCAATCTCAGGATCGCGACGTCGTCGCGCTTGAGTTCATCCCGCAACCCCACCAGGTCATAATAGACTTTCCCGCTGCACAACAGCACGCGTTCGACCCCTTCCGGTTTGGCAATCCGGTCGAAGAGGATTCGACGGAAACGGCCTTGTTCGAGATCCTCGAGTGTCGAGACGGCTTGCGGGTGGCGAAGCAGGCTCTTGGGCGTCATCACAACCAGGGGTTTGCGCCACCGGCGCAACGCTTGACGCCTGAGCACATGGAAGTATTGGGCCGGTGTCGTCGGGTTCACAACTTGAATATTGTCATTGACGGCAAGCTCGAGGAAACGCTCCAGGCGCCCGCTCGAATGCTCCGGTCCCTGCCCCTCGAACGCATGGGGAAGGAGAAGCACGAGCCCGCTCAGCCGGCGCCACTTTTCTTCGGCGCTGACAAGGAACTGATCGATGATGACCTGGGCCGCATTGACGAAATCTCCGAATTGGGCTTCCCAAAGGACCAGTCCGTCGGGACAGTCCAGACTGTACCCATACTCGAAACCCATCACACCCGCCTCGGAAAGGGGGCTATTGCAAATCTCCACCCGCGCCTGATCCGGCGCGAGATGCTGAAGCGGCACATACATCCGGCCATCCCCGGTATCGTGCAGGATGGCGTGCCGCTGGCTGAAGGTTCCGCGAGGTGTGTCCTGACCCGATAAACGGATCGGGTACCCTTCCACGGCCAGCGTGGCGAAGGCCAGCGCCTCGCCGGCAGACCAGTCAAGAGGACGCGCGCCGGCCGCCATTTCGCGCCGGCGGTGCAGCCATTGGGTGATCTTTGCATGTGGATGAAACCACTCAGGCAACCGGGTCAGGGCTTCCATCAGCGCAACAAGCCGACGCCGTTCAACTCCTGTACCGACCTCTTCGGCATCTCCGCCGAGCCCTCCATGGTACCCAGACCATATCCCTGTCGGCTTCTCTCGTAGCGGAATGTAGGCATGACTTCGGGCCTCGGTGAGATCCCGCTCAAGCTCCTGCCGGCGCTCCACCGCAATCCGATCCGCCTCGTTGCGATCCACCTCGCCGAGGCGCAAGAGATGGCCAAGATAATATTCGCGGATGGGCCGGCGTTTGTCGATGACTCCATACATGAGCGGCTGTGTAAAGCTGGGCTCGTCCCCTTCGTTGTGGCCGCGTCGACGAAAACAGTACATGTCTATCACGACATCACTGTGAAAGGTCCGCCGGAAATCCATCGCAAGCCGCACGACCCTGGCAACGGCTTCGGAATCCTCTCCGTTGACGTGGAAAATCGGGATCTGAAGCATCTTGGCCACGTCCGTCGCATAGAGCGATGACCGCGCTTCTTCCGGTGACGTCGTGAAGCCGATTTGGTTGTTGACCACGACGTGCAGCGTCCCCCCCGTACGGTATCCCTCAAGCCGGCTCAGATTGAGCGTCTCCTGCACGACACCCTCTCCGGCGAAGGACGCATCTCCATGGATGAGAAGCGCCGTGCGGCGCGCACGAGCCGGATCGCCGGTCCGGTCTTGCTTCGCGCGCGTGCGGCCAAGCGCGACCGGATTGACGAATTCCAGGTGGCTTGGGTTGAAGCAGAGGGACAAGTGCACCGTTCGCCCTGATGCCGTGACCCAGTCCGTGCTGTGTCCGAGGTGATACTTGACGTCGCCGCGTCCCTCCCGAAGCGGGTCGATCACGTTCTCGAATTCATGGAAAATCTCACGCGGTCGCTTCCCGACGATATTCGCCAGGACGTTCAGTCTGCCCCGGTGAGCCATCGCCAACACGATCTCTTCCACACCCTGTTCGCCGGCGGTTTCGATCGCCAGGTCGAGCAGCGGAATCAAGCTTTCCGCCCCTTCGAGTGAGAAGCTCTTGGCGCCGGGATACTTCTGCTGAATGAACTCTTCGAAGATGACGGCATCGGTCAGCCTGGTAAGGATGCGGATCTGCTCCTGTCGCGTGAGGCCGGCATGGTTGTCCGGCTTCTCCATCCGCTCTCGAACCCACGTTCGCCGATCCGGGTCGGAGATATGCATGAACTGCGAGCCGATCGATCCGCAATAGGCGGCCCGCAGGCGATCCAGGATTTCCCGCAGGGTCAGGAAATCCGCTCCTGCAATACCATGCGTGGAAAATCGTCCTTCCAAGTCGTTCTCCGTGAACCCATGGAACGCAGGATCCAGCTCGGGATGAACCGGACGCGGCATCTCCAGCGGGTCGATGGCGGCGGCCATGTGACCACGGATGAGGTACGCCTGCACGAGCCGGGAGACACGATCTTGTTGCCCGATGATGGTATCTCGTTCGAGCCGACCGATGCCTGTCTCGTCATGATCCCGGGCAAAGAGCGCGTCCTTCGGAAGAGGAGCCTGTCTCGGCAGGCTCGGGGCGGGCGGGTGCAATGGCGCTTGGGGCGGGCGGGTGAGATTGGCAAGGAGTGCGTCCTTCGGGAAAGGAGCCTGTCTTGGCAGGCTCGGGGCGGGAGAGTGCAATGACGCCTGGGGTGGGCGGGTGAAATCGGGAAAAGGCGCGTCTCGGCGCGCCTGGGGTGGGTGGGTGAGATCAACACGATCGCGCTCGGGGTCGAAGAGGGATTTCGGCGGACGGGAGGCTCCTCGCCGCCGAGCCATGAAGTGATCGCCATCGTTCTCCATATCCTTAAAGTAGTCCCGCCACGCCGGCGAGACCGAGGCAGGATCTCGCAGGAACTCCCCATACAGATCCTCCAGGAATGGAAGGTTGGCGAGAAGAGGTAGTGGAATTCGTTGATTCATGGGAATGTGAAATTCGTGCGGCTCGGCCGTGCTTCCTCTCCATTATACTTATAGACTTACATCAGCCCACCATGGAAGCCCCGCCTTACTTCTTGGCTTCGGACCGCCCCGACGATTCGACCTTACTCTTGAGCGCGCTCAGCCGATTGTCCAGATCGGTATGGAGTTCGCCGAGATGGCGTGAAAAGTCTTCCGCCATGCCTTTCAATGCTCCTTTTATCCCTTCCGACACGCGCTCCGACCGTTCCTTTATCTCCTGGCCTTTGTGCTTGATCTCCTCAAGTTTCCCCGCAATTTGGGTTCTGGCGTCCGCGGCTTTTGCGGCGAATTCCGTCTTGGCTTCCTCGGCTCGACGCCGAAAATCAGCCGACGCCTCACCCGACTTGTCTTTCAACGATCCGACCGTATCCTGGAGCGACAGGGTGGCCTTTTCGATCTCTGCGTGGAGGTCACCGGCCCGTTGTTTGAGTGTGTCGAAGGTATCGGCGTGCGCGGCGCGTAATTCGGTGATGGAATCCGACACGGTCCTGGTGAGTGTCTCGGCACCGGCCTTGATCGTGACGGGTGCTTCCCGAACCGCGGCCGATGCGGTTGACGATACCCATTGAACCGCTCCTCGAAACTTGTCGATCGATTGGTCCACTTTGTCGAATTCGTCGCGCGCCTCCATCCCCAATAGGTGGGCCTGAAGCCTTAGCTCATCCCGCTTCTGTTCTAAGGAGCCCAGCCATGTCTTGATATCGTCAACGGTCATTGCCATGTTCCTCCCTCCTTTTAACGCGCCCATCCACCGGCCCCGATGAAACATTGAGGAGCGCGCTCGTTTCATTGATCACAGTCTCGGCATGGACATTCAGCCATGTTCAAACGGAAATGCCCACGCGATCGCCGTGGATCCATGGAGCCTATGTGCGATCCGATTACTCCTTTGCCGAAATGACCCTGTGCAGACGAACATGCCCGCTTGGTCGCAAGCGGCCCTTCACCGACCCTGCGTCAAACTGAGCATATAGCTGGTCAGATCATGCAGTTCCCTCTCGGTCAGAGGGAAACTCGGCATGATGGAGCCGGGCACCATCGCTTGGGGATCCTGGAAGTGCCGGTAGTGCCACTCACGATCCGGACGGGCGTCTGCGACATACGAGAGATCAGGCCCGACCGCGCCGCCTTCGCCGTGTATCACGTGACATCCGGCGCAGCCGTACTGAACATACACGGCCTTGCCATGCGCCACGGATGGGTCAAGGCGAGGGACGGCATACAGGTCACGCAGAGAAAGCCCGAGCAATCCGAACACCACCATGAGAAACGCCGAGCCCGCCAACATCGTCGTACGTCGCTGGGCCGGATTGCGGGCCGGGTTGCGATCAATGAAGGGCCAGAAGAAGACAACCAGGATAAATGCGGCCGGCAGGATCCACGTGACCAGCGGCTCAAAGGGCCCATGCACATATTTCAACAGTTGATAGTAGAAGAGGAAGTACCACTCCGGCACGGGCACGAAGGTCGTATCCGATGGATTCGCTTTATCGGCCAGATCAAACGGCACGGTTAAGGCGAGCGCCGCCACCACCATGAAGAGCGCCAGCATGACCACGGCATCCATGTAGACCTGTCGGGGGGCAAAGGTCTCGCTGCCGAGCTTGGCGCGTTCATCGCTCCAGGGACCGGCCGGGCCGACGCGGCGGAGGATGAAGAGGTGAAGGACGATCCCGGCAATCAGCACAGCCGGCAGGAAGAGGACATGCACGGCAAAAAACCGCGAGAGCGTGAGCGCGCCCAGGCTCTCGCCTCCTCGAAGCACACGGACCAGAAAGTCTCCGACCACGGGCACGCCTCCCACCATATTGATCCCGACTTGCGTCGCCCAATAGGCGTTCTGATCCCATGGCAGCAGATACCCGGTAAAGGCGAAGACGAGCGTGATGAACAGCAGAATTACACCGACCATCCACATCAGTTCACGGGGCGGCTTATAGGCGCCATACAGGAAGGTCTGCAGCATGTGCAAACCGATCATGACGACCATGATCGACGCGCCCCAATGATGTAGTCCGCGGACGAAGCTGCCGAATGTAATTTCTTTCTCGATGAACTGGATACTGTCGTATGCGTGGTCCGGCGTCGGGGCATAGTACAGGGCGAGGAACATACCGGTGATGGCCTGAAGCCCGAAAAGGAACAGCGTGGCGGAGCCGAAGACGTAGATCCAGCTCGCGCCTCCGGGAATCGGTTCGTCCAACAACGTCTCCCTGATCGGCTTGAGCCTTAACCGACTATCGAGCCACTCGTACAATCGCATTGGATTCGCCTCCGGCATTGCTCCATTCATTGCTCAGCAATCGGCGTCTATCCTTACAGTTCGACCGCTTTCGGTAACCCCGCCTTATACTCCTTATAGATGACAAGCAGGTGTCCGTTTTCGATCTTTGTCGGCAAGACATCGAGTGAACGTGGAGCCGGTCCGGCCATGACTTTTCCGCTGATATCGAACACACTCCCGTGGCAGGGACATTTGAATGTCCGATCCGAATCCTCCCACCGATAGCCGCAGCCGAGATGAGGGCAGATGGGCGAGAATACGGTGACTTGGCCGTCGGCCTGCTTGACGGCCCAGAGGGCCTTCTCGGCCTTCGTCTCCATCCAGCCGTCTTTCAGCGACGTCACGTAGTCCAGTTGCTTGGGCTTATCAACCGGTAAGTCCCTCTCCCGGCCGACGTCTATCCACGACTGCTCCCTCCGCTTGAAGGCCGGCGAAATCACGTAGCCGACCAGCGGGATAGCGAGCCCGACGCCGATGAGGCTCGCCGCGATCCCGGTCATCCAGTGGAAGAACTTCCGCCGGGAGCCGACCGGAGTATAAAAGCCGGACGAATCATTCTGTTCCGCTTCCGGATGCATCACATCCTCCCAAGAACTTGACCCGCTATGGAGCCTTGTCGAATAGGCTTCTGCATTGTCACTTCACCGATCATGACCACTGCATAATCCTGAGTCAAGATACGGCTTTTGCCGTTCGTGTCCGTCGGCAACCGGTTCTTTCCGAGTCGGACGTGTCCGGTGCGTTGGCCGTGAGACAAATCAGTAGAAGGGGAGAGAGGAGCCGTCACCCTTCACGGAACGCAGCTCCGCATGCGCTTGGAGTGTTTCCGGATACCGCACGATGGTCGTGACGCACGGCCTCGATCCAAGGCTTCCGTTAAGATCGTCGATCCGACAAAGCCGGTTGCGCCGATCAATGCAATCTTCATGATGAACTTCTGTTTAAGAGCCGGAGACCTGAGCCGGCTGAGACAAGATGGCATCGATTTCAGCAAGCTCTGTGTCGGTCAACCGCCAACCGGCGGCGGTCGCATTGGTTTTGACTTGTTCGGGCGAGGTCGCGCCGGCAATGATCGAGGCGACAGTCGGGCGTGAAGCCAACCATGAGACGGCCAGTTCTACCAACGTATGTCCTCGCGAAGTCGCAAAATCGAGGAGCGATTCCACCAGGAGCAGGTTCGCGTCCGTAAACGGTTCCCTGCCGAATTGAGACTGAAGCCGGCTTCCTTGGGGAGGAGGCCGACCATGTCGATACTTGCCCGTCAGCAGGCCGCTCGCCAGCGGAAAATAGGGGATGAAGGCCAGGCCAGCGCGCCTGCATTCGTCCAGAACGTCACGCTCCGGATCCCGCTGCAGGAGGCTGTACTCGTTTTGCACGCTGACGAACTGTGCCGCGCCCGGCCGCGCGACTTCTCTCGCCGCGCGAAGCTCGCTTGCGGAAAAGTTGGAGCAGCCGATCTCCCGCACCTTGCCGGCCCGCACGAGCTCATCGAGCGCGCCCAAGGTGTCCGCAATCGGCGTGGTCGGGTCGGGTTGATGCAGTTGATAGAGGTCGATGCAATCGGTCCCGAGACGGCGCAAGCTGTCCTCGACCGCCTGACGAACATAGGCCGGTTTCGCGCCGGTCCGTTGTTCATCCACCTGCATGCCGAATTTGGTGGCCAGCACGATATCGTTCCGTCGGCGTCCCAGCGCGCGGCCGAGAAATTCCTCACTTCTGGTTTTTCCATAGATGTCGGCCGTGTCGAAGAACGTGATGCCTGCATCGAGCGCGGCGCGCACCGTCGCCGCCGTGCGTTCAGCATCCAGACGTCCCCCGAAGTTATTGCAGCCCAGGCCCACGACCGACACGCTGAGCGATCCGATTTGTCGTGTTTCCATGTCGAGTCCTCTTTCAGTATGAGATGTATGATGCACGTGGCGCTGTCGCGAGGTCACCGCGCTCTCGTTCGCACCCCCCGTCTCCTTGCCGATGTCAATCAGGCGCATCATGCGCGCCTGATTGCTCACGGCCTTAGCCCGCAGCGAGTTTAGATTGCCGGGCGAGCTTCACGCCTGGATCTTCGGCCCCTTTTGAAATCATCCGGCCGCACTGTCGATCAGTGCCCCTACCCCTGAGATGTTTTTGAGTAAGTCGCCACGCAGGCCGTGTCGCCTCTTGAGATATTCCGGTGCGTTGTATGGGAGCCGGACCTTCCCGTCCGCATCCTCCCACGCCAGAGCTTTTAACGGCAGATCAAGCGCGATGCTGGGGAAGCCGATCATCACGGGCGTGCCGGATTTGGGATTGCCGAAGATCAGCAACTGCATGGGCCGCATCTCAAGGCCCGCCTTGGCGGCGTCGCTGCTAAAGTCGATGTGCGCAAACACGGTGAGCCCTTTCGACTTCGCGAGACCGTCCAGTCGTCGAATGGTTTCAGGCACCGAGTACTTGCTCGGCACATGAATGATGCCGTTTTCGGAATGCGATTGGCCTGACATCGTGCTCCTCCACGTGCATCGTTTCTACCGACTGCTACATCAGATCGTGGGGCGGGAAGCCTTCTTCCTGCCGATCGATCATGATCGGGCAGGCACATCGCGTCGACCCGGTAATACCCTTGACCCGCTTCTCCTTCGCCTTGCAGAGACGGTTCGGGCAAACGGCGAAAGAACAGCACACGCCGTTGAACCGGCCCATGTTCCGCCGGCAATCGTCATGCAGAATCAGTTCGGAACGATGCGCCAGATCTCTCCGTCATCGTTGGCGGTGTATAGATTGCCGTCGGGGCCTTGCACCAGGGTGCGGGTTCGCGTTGCGGGCAACTCGACGGTCGCCTCGTTCGTCGCCATGCCGCGCGCATCCAGTTCAAGCACGACAATCCTCCGGCCGGCCATCAAGCTCGCGAGTAAGCGGCCGTTCCATCCTCTCCACTGTTTGCCGTCGAGAAACAGAGCCGAGCCCATGCCGCGGACGCTGCCGTTGTAGACCCAGCTTGGGGGCATCGCGTTGGGGAAGCGCTGCATGTCCGTCATCGGCATCGTGGTCGGGTCGCCCGCGTAGCCGCAATAGTTGTCGGGGCAACGCAGCCCCGGCCGATTCTGCGGATCCCATCCCGCATTCCCACCCGCTACCAACGCAGTGACCTCATCGCTGTGATTCGGGCCGTGCTCGGCGGTAAATGGTTGGCCGGCGTTCGGCTGACCCGCCGGTCTGAAGGTGATACCCTGCACGTTGCGGTGACCGTAGGTGAAGATGCGCGGATCGCCGCCGGCCGGCGTATTGTTGCCCGGCGCCGCGGTGCCGTCGCGCCTCACCCGCAGCACCTTGCCGCCGAGACGCTTCAAGTCCTGCGGCAGCGTTGCGTTGTGATTGTCACCGGTCGTGACATACAAGAAGCGATCGGGTCCGAAGCGGATGCGTCCGCCGCTGTGGGCGCCGGCGATGCCGACGCCATTGGCCGCATTTTTATACGAGATGTCTTCGATGATGTCGGTGCGGTTGCCGACACTCGTGTAGTCGGCGTTGACGGTCAAGCGAACGACTCGATTGGTGGCCGGCTTGCGGAGGTTGGAAGCGATGTAGACGTAGATGTCGCGCGTGCCCTTGGCGAAATCGGGGTCGACCGCGATTCCGTGCACACCGCTCTGGCCCTCGCAAAACAGATCCGGCGCCACCAGCGCCGATCCCCCGGTGCCGAATAGTCGAACCGTCTTGTTATCGGCCAGGCGCGCCGACACACCGCGACACTTCTCGGTGAACAGCATCACGCCGTCGGGCGTGAAGGCGATGTCCCACGGTTCTTGCAAGCCGGCCATCACGACTGTGCGGGTCAGCTTCGGTGCTTCAGCTGATGCGGCGGAAGGCGATGCCGGCGACCGGGTTGCAGCAACAAGAGAACTCGTCAGCACCACCATTGCGATCGTTGCAAGCATCGCCTTCTTCATAAGACGCTCCCGGATGTGGCGAGAAGTTGCTGCGAGTTTCATTGTTCGCTCCTTGTCTCCTTATCGAGTGCGGGAGAAGCGGCCTGTATTGGTGCGTATTCTGGGTAGTGCCCCAAGACTGGCGTATGCGCCCGGCCTCCGGAGAGGCTCCAAGCCGGTCAGGAGGCACGGGCCGACAATGATCCCACCGGCACATCGCGTCGACCCGGTAATACCCTTGGCCCTCTTCTCCTTTGCCTTGCAATGACGGTTCGGACAAACGACTCAAGAACGGCGTACGGGCCACGACATCGCGGAAGATGATCCGATGGACCCGCATGCCCTCGCTGAAGAGTGATCGGATGGAGATGGGCAACATAACGGCATCGCTGGGATGCTGCACAATCCCGTGAGGGAACGCCTACAGTGACTCAACGGTTGCCGGGGTGAGGTCGCTCAAGGAATCGAGGACCAAAGCCGCGGCACCAAGTGCCTTTGGACTCGGGGGATATCGGCGATTCGGGATCGCAATAACGAGCATGCCGGCTGACGCGGCTGAGAGGATCCCGTTCTGCGAGTCTTCAATGGCCGCGCAGCGCGGCTTACCGTGGCGTACCTCCTCGGCGGACACCGTGACGGCGAAGCAGGTCGTCAGGCCGGCCAACTCCAGCACCAGGTCAATCACCGGCCGGTTTGAAGACGAGGCCACCCCAAGCGGCCACCGTTCCGCCAACCGTTGCACGGTCTCAACGGCCCCCGGCAGCAGCGGCAGTTTCAGGCGGTAGACATCCGCGACACGGTCGGCGACCCGCTGTGAGATCTCCTCGGGGGACTGTCGCAGCCCGATCTCGTCATGCATATACCGGGACCATTCGCGCGAATTCATCCCCATCATGTCGGTCTGGGCGTCGGCGTGCCATCTTCCGCCGTTCTCTCCGGCATAGGATTCACGCACTTCATCCCAGACCTGTTCAGAGTCGATGAGCACGCCGTCCAGGTCGAACACGAGCGCCTTGATCACACGCGCCATCACAAGTTCCTCGTCGGATTCATGCCCGTCTCAAGCCCGGCACGGCAACGCCAGCCACTACTCCGTCCAACTCCCATGAGTGTGCCGGGTCGAATATGTCCGGCAGGCAAACGGTTACATCATGAGTTCATCGGCATAACACCAGCGCCAATGCTCTCCCGGCTCGAACGACTGTACGATCGGATGGTGCGTCTTATGGAAGTGTTTCGTCGCGTGGGTATTTTTTGATGAATCACAACACCCCACATGCCCGCAGGACAAGCACAGGCGAAGATGGACCCAGGTATCCCCGCTCTTCAAACAGTCTTCACAGCCTTCGGCGCTCGGCGTGACATCATGAATTTGGTTCAAGTGCGAGCACATGGTGGCCATATGTGCAACTCCTTTCTCTCGCATGCCGAAGTGCCATCTTGCGCCCAGTTCAGGTTCAGATCAACCCTGAAGATCGGGCACAAAACAATCAAGGATTCCCTCGGTTGTCGGAACGGCGTTCCGTTCATGTTTCCGGAGATGGTATAAGAAGACCTCCGCCGTTTTTCTGATTCTCTCGACGGATCATCACGTATGGCTCACCCAAACGCGACGAAACTGGATCGCCCTGTCAATAGCACACGGGATCACATCCTCGGAAACTCCCATGCCGACATGACCCTCGTCGAGTACGGCAGCTATGCCTGCCCCTATTGCCATGC
>JAICUC010000068.1 GCA_025936075.1 Nitrospira sp.
CACGGAGTCCCAGGAGCGACACATCTTTTGCCCGGTGAGGCACTAAGGCGGTGATTCCCCCGACAAAAATACCCATGCTCGCGACATGAACGAACCCGCACAGCGCGTAGGTCACCGCCGTGAGGGATCGTGGAGAGAGCGGAGCGGGCGATGCCGCTTGCCATGCAGCCAACTTGAAATAGGCCGCCACTTCCGTCTCGACAAACCGCGCACCCAGCAAGTCCGCGCCGATCTGCCATTCCTCCGGACGGAGACCGAGAAGAATCGTGAACGGCCAGGTCAGCCAGGCCAGGACACGGGTGACCGAGAGGGGAGCTCCTCCGATCACGGGAAGCTGCGCCAGCGCCAGATCCACCAGGGCTTCCAACCCGAGAAATACGATCAGCAGCGCCGCAATGCCGGCAGCCATTGTCATGCCCTGCCCCGCCCCATCGATCAAGGCGACGATAAGGTTGGACGGCAGCGGAATGGCATCTCCTTCCATTGAGCCAGACGTCTCGCGCGAGCCGTTGTCGGACGGTACACCTCCGAGCGTCACAGGTTGCCCGTCTTCAGGAAACGACAGTTTACTGATGAGCACCGCACAGGGAATCGAAATCACGGAGGCAGAAATCAGATGGCCCGCAATCTGGGGCACCACATGTTGGAGCGCCGAGACGTAGATACCCATGACGGTGCTGGCCACCGTCGCCATCATGCAGGTGAGCATCATCAACAATTCCGACCGGGTCATGGCTGCCAGGTACGGGCGGACGGTCAAGCCGGCCTCGATGCCGACGAAGATATTGGCGGCGCCGGAGAGAGATTCGGCACCCGATAAGCCCATCGTTCGATAGAAGAGCCGGGCAAACAGTCTCACGATCGCTTGCATGATGCCCATGTAGTAGAGGCCTGCCATCATGGCGGCAAAGAACACGACGGCCGGGAGCGCTTGCGCGGCCAAGATAAAACCCACCGACACCGTCCCATCCGGCAATGCCTGGCCGGGGCCGAGCGCCAGCGGTCCCAAGAGAAAGAGCGTGCCCTTTTGAGATGCGGTCAACATGGCCACGACCATATCGTTGATCATTCCCCACAACCAGCGCGCCCCCGGAAACCAAAAGGACACGATGCCGATCCCCCATGCCAAGGCCGCACTGCCGCCGATGGTCGTCCAGTTCAGCCTCGTGCGTCGTCCTGTTATCCAGGCCAGCGATGCGATCGCAAAGAATCCGACAAATGAGAGCAGGCGATACGGCCAGTCCTCCACCGTCATGTCCTCCCTGTCATGGAAATCCGGGGGGAGGCTACGCTGAGAGGCGGCAGGCGTCAAGCGAGAACAGAGCGGGAAGACCTATAAGCTAAACTGCATAAGCCTAATCTGATGTCGACAGGTCTGGACATGGTAAGAGTTCAACGAATCTGATGTTTGTGCAACCAGGGTGGGATTCCGTTCTTGGAATGCCTAACAGTGCCGGCCCGCAACCTGTAACCGACTCTATCGTTTTCGTCCGAGAATGCTTGAAGCCTGCTCGGACACTTCTTTTACCAAGATCCCCATCTTTGGATGTGACGGTTCCAAATCAACAGGCCAGCCGTGATGGCGCAGCCGTTCGCTTGCGGTCGGACCAATCGAGGCAACGACTATCTTTCCTAGCGCT
Organism: Nitrospira sp.; assembly: GCA_025936075.1. GTDB lineage: Bacteria > Nitrospirota > Nitrospiria > Nitrospirales > Nitrospiraceae > Nitrospira_D. The sequence goes on from JAICUC010000068.1 coordinate 1,641, forward strand.
GCCCGGAAGGGCCCCACCTTTCCATCCTGCTCCAGCACTTGCATGACGTGGTCCACCTGCGCAGCGTTGGTGATCAATATCACATTGACTCGCCCCGCAATGATTTCATCGATTGCATGACGAACTGGGCTAAGATCTTCAGGCAATGCCCATTTGTAGATCGGAACGGGGAATACCTCGGCCCCTCGCTGCTCCAAGGCTTGCAGCAAATCAGGGTTTGAGATTCCATACTCCTGCACCGCGACACACAATCCCCTCACCGACCGATGTTGATCCAGAGCTGCAACCAGATCGACCCATGTATTCGGCTCCGGCACCGTCACCGTGGCCTGAAGCCCCACGGTCTTGAGGGCTGCGACTGGCTTTGGCCCTCGTGCAATGATAGTCGTCTGTTGGAGAGCGGTCAGGATCGACGGCCAGGGATAGTTGGTTTTCAAATGATCAAATAGGAGGGTAGCGCCGACGCCGGTGAGCAAGACGAGCAAATCGATTCGCCTGTCCAGGAGACGAACCCCGAACTCTTGTGCCGTTGAATTGTCCTTTAGCGGAACTTCGCGAAGGATAGGAGCGATGAGAGGCAGTCCGCCGTAACGCTCGATCAGCCGGGTGATCTCGGTCGCCATCCGTCTCTCGAATGCAATGATTGTCATGCCGTCGAATGTCATGGCTACGGTGATCGTACCATAGCTGTTGAGCCTGGAGCAGGAGCTGATTTTCCGTTGACGGCTTGCGGTGAGTCTCCCTACTATACCTATTTTAGTCTGATTCTCGAAGGAGTTGCTTAGTATGACGGCTCCGCTCCATAGAGGTCTTCGGCATGTGGCCCTGCGCGTCACCGACCTTCCTCGTTCGCGTCGATTTTACGAGCAATTGCTCGGCATGAAGGCGGTGTGGGAACCGGATCAGGACAACGTGTATTTTAGCTCCGGCATCGATAACTTCGCGCTCCATCAGATCCCAAGAGATGAACTATCCTCTTACCGACCGCTGTCGGCTCAGTTGCTTGATCACCTTGGAGTGATTCTCGACAGTCCACAAGCCGTCGATCAGATGTACCGAGAGATCCTGCCGAAAATCGAATCTCTGGGCGGACAAATAGCCAAAGCACCCAAGCAGCACCGTGACGGCAGTTATTCATTCTATGTTGCCGATCCCGACGGCAATCTGGTCCAGGCTCTGTATGAACCGGCGATCAGTCAACTCAGGATAGGACTGAGTAACGAGGACTGAGGGCCGAGATGGAACGACAGCGAACAGATAAATTTGAGGATCTCATCGCTTGGCAGAAGGCGCGGGAATTGACAAGAGCGATCTACCAAGCAACGGCATCAGGATCTTTTGCCAAAGACTTCGGATTACGCGACCAAGTCCGACGAGCTGCGGTCTCGGTCATGTCCAATCTCGCCGAGGGATTCGAGCGAGGCGGGCGTTCGGAGTTTCACCAATTTCTGAGTGTAGCCAAGGCATCTTGCGCAGAACTCAGATCACAACTTTATGTAGCGTTGGACGCGACACACCTGAACCCATCGACTTTTCGCCGGTTGATTCTCCAAGCAGAAGAAGTCGCACGGATTATAGGCGGTTTGCGAAAGGCAGTGCATAAACAACGACTACTGGCCCGCGTCTCTACGCCTGGGACGAAATCCGCAAAACCTGAGTCCTCAGTCCTCAGTCCTCAGTCCTGATTATCATGAGCCAGATTTGGACCAGCTTTCCCAAAAATCATTGCGTGAGTCTCGTCCCCTGGTGCTGGGTGCAACTGGAGAGTGCGGAGCCGCCGGGACCCTTTCCTTTCGTAGGCGGGGTGGCTCCCGAAGTCGTCGCCGGTCTACACGAAGCTCATAGCCTTCTCTCAAGCGCGATCGATACCGTTATCAGCGATGTCTTTTCAAAACGGGCACCGCTCGACGATCCCACTCGCAGGCAACGGTTGGAAGATGCCTATGCAGAACTGGTCAACGCACGGCCATACCTGCGACAACACATTCGCTGCGGCCGGCGATCGGATGGGACTTTTCACTGGGAATTCCCGACCGATCCGCTCAAATCCACAACCGTCATCAACGGGGGTCTCCGAATTTTTCATGCGATCAATCACCAGGCAATCCCTATCGGATTCAACGGGCGGCCGCTGGCCCCCCTCCTGGGGAAACTGCTCGGCCTGCTCGATGGAACCCATACCGCAGACGATCTCCGTTCTGCAGTATCGGCAATGCCGCATGATTCGCAGATGCTGCTGACCACGGTCATGGAATCATTACACCGCTATGGCTGTCTGACCGCTGCTGCGACGACTTCTATCCGGCAACATTGGTACGACATCGTTCAAGATCAGGACATGGTGCACCTCGGACATGCCGCTCTCCTCTACCGACAACGGGACACTGTATTTCTTTTCGACCCATGGCTCCTGCCTTGGTTTGCCGAATCGCCGGCGCCGTCGGTTTGGAACGGACTTTTCCCGAAACCAGCCGCCGTGTTTCTGACTCACGACCACGATGATCACGTCGATCCTCGCACCTTGCTCCATTTGCCGAAAGACACGCCGATCATCGTGCCTAGTCGACGGAATCGGACAGGACTGTTCTTTGACTATCGGTCGCTTCTCACAGAACTGGGTTTTGACCGAGTCATCGAGTTGGCCCATGGAGAAACCTGGCCGTTTGAAGGCGGCACGGTCGTGTCCGTCCCCTTCTATGGAGAGGATCCTTGCGACTTGAATATGCCCAGGAATTGCTACTTGATTTCGGATCGAGGGTACAATGTGCTGATCCATGCGGATAGCGGTCCGACGAACGACGGACGGTCCGCTCTCAAGGACCATGTCATTCAGCAATTGGTCGGGCGATACGGACCGATTCCGCTCGTGTTTGCATCACAACAGCAATTGCTGGAGATCCGGAGCCATGCCGCCCATGCTTCGCTTTCCCATCCCGGCAAATGGCTGGATGTCGGCGAAAACGGCTATCTCACGAACACCTATCTCGCCGAGGTGTGCGCAGCCGCCCACGCACGGATGTTTGTTTCCTATGCCACCGGTGGAGCCGAATGGTACCCCGATCACCTGTCGTTCATGTTCAGCCGCCGCAATCCCGCCAGAACCGCACTATTAACGGCTCATTGGGAACCACCGGAAAAATTGAAAGACCTTCTGATTTCACGGGGATGCCGCTATCATCGTGCCCGTGCCTCTGATCTCTATCGAGCCATGAGCGGGGGAATGATCGAAGTCATTGAAGTAGGGGAGCCCCTCGCACCGCTGACGCTGTATCGGTTGGACCACGGCGATCCGCCGTTCATGAAGGCGGGCAAGGGACGATAAACCATTTTTCGTTGAGGAGCAGTCATGGCCGGAACACAGTCGCCGATTCTTGTCACAGGAGCAGCGGGGTTCATCGGATTTCATGTGGCCATGCGCCTTTTGGACCGTGGCGATCAGGTAGTCGGCCTGGACAATATCAACGACTACTATGATGTGCGATTGAAACAAGCCCGGCTTGCCCAATTGACACCGCACGAACGATTTCGTTTCGTCAAGCTCGATCTCTCCAATCGACGGGGGATGCGGGATTTCTTTGCCGGCGAATCGATACGGCGCGTGGTCCATCTCGCCGCTCAGGCAGGCGTCCGCTATTCACTGACCAATCCTCACGCTTACACTGAAAGCAATATCGAAGGGTTCATCAACATTCTGGAAGGCTGCCGGCTGAGCCGCATCGAGCATTTAGTCTACGCCTCGTCCAGTTCTGTCTATGGGGGGAACACTCATATGCCGTTCTCCACCCATGACAACGTAGATCATCCGGTGTCGCTGTATGCCGCCACCAAAAAAGCGAATGAGCTGATGGCTCACTGCTATGCGCATCTGTATAGGCTGCCCTGCACAGGTCTTCGATTTTTTACCGTCTATGGGCCTTGGGGGCGCCCTGACATGGCCCTCTTCATCTTTACCAAGGCCATCTTGGAGGGCAAACCGATCGAGGTCTTCAACCATGGCCGGATGAAACGCGATTTCACCTATGTGGACGACATTGTCGAAGGGATCATCCGAACGCTTGATCATCCAGCGGAGGCGGATCCAACATGGTCCGGGGATCGGCCGACACCGGAAACCAGCTCCGCTCCGGCACGCATTTACAATATCGGCAACCATCGACCGGTTGAACTGCAGCACTTTATCGAAGTCCTGGAACGCGCATTAGGCAAGAAGGCGGAGAAGAAACTGATGCCGTTACAACCGGGAGATGTCCCGGAGACTTACGCCGATATCGGCGATCTCACCCGCGATGTCGGATTCAAGCCGACTACGTCGATCGAAGTGGGTATCCCTCGTTTCGTAAAGTGGTATCGAGAGTTCTATAGGGTTTGAAAAATATCTGAAAATCTAGAAACAACCGATGGGCACAAACCCTGTACCAAAGATCCTCGACAGTGCGATATAGCGGGCATTATCGTAAAAAGACTGACTTGGCATCCGCTGAGCACGCCCGGTGACATCTCCTCCATAGGAAGGGTCAGATCCGAAGAACATGCCTCCACGGGTTTTCTGCACCAGTTGCATCCATTCCATGTATAACGAGCATACTTCACCCTGTGCCGAGCCGGAAGGCATGTTGCCGGCATACCAATCACGCGCCCAATCCGGCACTTGGCGGCCTCCCGTTCCAGAAGTGTGTTCTTGGTAGGAAGGTACTTCATAATGAGGTTCGCCGGTGGTTGAGGTTCGAGGAGCCGTCGGCATATTTCCCAAATCGGGCACAATAGAAAGCGGCTTGAGCACCATGACTTGGCAGCCGGTCTTCTCCTTGTTGGTATAGATTAAACTGCCGTCGGCTTGAGGGCATTTCCAGGTCGCGTCCGATCCGGTTTGGGCATCTGAGAATGCCGGAGCAGCGGAAAAGACCGCCAACATTGCAACGAAGAAAGACAACATCCACGTCGGCCGCATGGGGCACCTCCAGGTCGTGTGACGAGGGCACTCAGTGCCTAACTACTCATAGTCATTCCTGTGGAACTGTGTCCACACCCTACGCAATACTTTATTCCTTGGTCTATGCCTCTTTAGAGGGGAAATCCATTGTGCGAGCCGGCTTAGAGACAATCGCCGATCGCTGTTTCTATCCCGCTTCATTCTGAATACCGCCACCCTGCCCAATCCCAAGACCGCAATATGACCAATAGGGATTCAGCGCGGATAAAATGTCTGCCGACACCTTGCTTTACCTTGTCCCTGCCGGAGACCTCAGGTATCCTGCGTACCTCTCTGTCGGTGACCGATGATCCTGCCGTCGATGGCCTAGGGCGCCATTCGCCGAAGGCATCATGAGGACCGAATGAAAACACGACATGACTGACTACGGCGTGCTTGGCAATTTACTCCTCATTTATACCGTCTCCATCGCTGTCGTGTTTCTGTTCCATCAATTTCGACTCCCGTCTATTGCCGGGTTTCTCGTCGCCGGGGCTTTAATCGGTCCTCATGGGCTCAATCTGATTTCTGATATCGAGACGGTGCAAGTGCTGGCGGAAATCGGGATTGTGCTGTTGTTGTTTACCATCGGCATCGAATTCTCGCTGGTGCAACTGGCCTCGCTTCGTCGGCTGATCTTGATTGCCGCTCCAATTCAAGTCGGAGGAGTCATCGCGATCGCATGGGTCGGCGGCACATTGACAGGATTGCCGACACCGCAAGCGATCTTTTGGGGGTTTCTGCTCTCGCTCAGCAGTACCGCCATTGTGTTGAAAGCACTGGCCGCCAGTGGAGACAGCGACTCACCTCACGGGCGGGCCACCATCGGGATCTTGATCTTCCAGGACTTGGCCGTCGTTCCTATGATCTTGTTGACGCCCATTTTGGCCAGTCATGGCGAAGGAACGCTCACCCCCGTGCTGTTCTCGCTGGTTAAATCGATTGTGGTGGTCGCATGCATCGTCGCAGCCGCGTGGTATGCGGTTCCGAAATTACTCGACCACATCGTTCGTAGCCGAAGCCGAGAGCTCTTTCTATTGACCATCATCGTCATGTGTCTCGGCATTGCGTGGTTGACGTCTCTCGGCGGGCTGTCCCTCGCTTTGGGGGCCTTCATCGCCGGCCTCGTGATTTCCGAATCGGAGTACAGTCATCAAGCCATCGCCGAAGTGTTGCCGTTTCGAGACAGTTTCAATAGCCTGTTTTTTGTCTCCATCGGCATCCTGATGGATTGGCATATCCTGCTGGAGTATCCGCTCCTCGTGACCGGTGTGTTGTTCGTCGTCTTGCTCGTCAAGTTCATCGCCGGAGCGGGAGCCGTTTTGATGATCTCTGTGCCTCCTCGCTCGGCCGTCATGACGGGAATTGCCCTCGCACAGGTCGGCGAGTTCAGTTTTATCCTGGCACAGGTCGGCCTGGAGAATAAGCTTTTGTCCGGACCGCCATACCAAATCTTTCTGGCGGTCTCGATCTGCTCGATGATCATTACGCCGTTCTTGATGCAGTTATCCCCGCATCTCGCGCGACGCGTCGAAGTCGTGCAACGGCTGCACCATTGGTTTCCTGGACAAACGGCGGCCCATGTGCTCGAAGCAGAGGGTCGGCATTTACGCATCAAGGACCATGTGATTATCGTGGGATATGGGCTCAACGGACGCAATCTGGCCCGTGTATTGGGTGAGACGGAAGTACCCTATATCGCGTTGGATTTGGACGGGGATACCGTACGCCGAGAGGCGGCCCACGGTTTGCCGCTCTACTATGGGGATGCCACAAACCCCAATGTATTGAGGCACGTGAAGATCGAAGACGCACGGGTCCTGGTCGTTGCAATCTCCGATCCGTTCATGGCCCGTCGAACTGTGCAGGTGGCTCGCGGCTTGAACCAGAACATTCACATCGTGGTTCGGACGCGCTATTTGCGGGAGTTGGAGGAATTACACCAGCTGGGCGTAGACGACGTTGTGCCGGAGGAATTTGAAACGTCGATTGAAATCTTTGCGCTCGTCCTCCGCACCTACAACATGCCGCAAGATTTCATCATGCAAAAGGCCGAACAGGTTCGCCGCGAAGGATACGCGCTCTTACGACGCAGCGAGCTCCCCGAACTGGCTCACCACCTTCGCGGCGGCACACTCGCTGATGTCGAAGTGGAGACCTGCCGAATCGAAGACGATTCGCCGGCGGCCGGAAAGACAATCGCCCAACTGGCGTTGCGGCCGCGTATCGGAACATCCATCATCGCCTTGACAAGAAGCGGCGTCACGGAATCCAATCCACCGGAGAAAACGACACTTCTTGCCGGCGACATCGTGGTACTGCTGGGAACGCGCGATCAGATCAGACGGGCCATGGGGTTTATTTTGGCAAATGGGCGCGAAGACCAGCAAGCATGACCGCCGGCATCAGCATAAACGACTGCCGAATGGGCGAGGTCAGCTTCGCCACCGAAGTGTCACCGGTCCCTTGAGCGGATGATCAGGGGGCCTGCCTGTTTGGACTGATGCCAGATGGGCCGCCTTCAGTTTGTAGTACCATTTCGCCGGCATGTCTGCATCGCCGAGAAACATCGACGTTGGCTTGTGTCGAAGTCCCACCGCAAGATGTTTCATGGCCCGCTCATCCTGGCCCAGAAATATTTTCGTCAGCGTACGAAAAATCAAATTGCCGAATGGAAGCCAATGCAACCCCACCCAATATGCCGAGAAATCGATGCGACATTCCTCCTCGGACACAGGTGTGGCCATCAACCGATTGGCCAACCAAGCTCTCCCGCATTGCATGAGTTCCACCCGTTGATTCGGCAGGAAGAAATCAATCGTGGTGGTCAATGGCCCTCCGTACACCCGTTCCAGCCAATGAAACGGACCGCTGTTCTTGGCCGGCCGGTGGGCGGTCATCCGGAAACCGTTCGGGATCGGTTCAAAGATCTTCGTCTTCTCATGCATACGCGCGTCACTGCGCCACCAAGAATGGACATAGGGTCCATGTACCGGATCGATGAGACCGATGATGCCGTCGTCTGCGCCACAGGCATAGGTCAACGAAATGTGGAACGATTGTCGAGGTTCCGATGGAAGCGGCATGCGCGGGGCCGGAGGCAACGGATCGATGTTCCCTCGTTCATCCGCCAGATACAACCAAATCATGCCGTCCGTTTCTTCAGCCGGATACGTTGCAATACCGATCTTGTCGGTTTGCAGAGCCCCCTGTTCGGGAAAGGCAGGAATGCACCGGCAGCGTCCCTTCAAGTCGAACTGCCACCCATGATAAGGACATTCCACTCGTTCACCATCGAACCGGCCGAAGGACAGAGGCATACCGCGGTGCGGACAGATATCGCGCATCGCCGCGAGTCCACCGACTCGATCACGACAGAGGACAATCGGCAAATCCAACATCTGCAATCCCTTCATGGTGCCAGGGCGCAAGGTATGGCTGGGTACGGCCGGGTACCAGAATCCAAAGAGTGGACCGCTCTTGGAAGATGCGACCTCGGGTAATGGCTGTCCGATCATGAGTTATTCGACAGGAAGGAAACTCACAAGACGGGTCTAGCGCAATGAATTCCGACTATATCGAGAGAATGGCGATAGGTCAAGTAATGCGACACAGTTGCGTGGTTATCCGGTTCCTTGACACCCCGAAGGACCACATACTATTCTCTATTCCGTCCGTGCGCAGAATTAAAGTGCCTTGAGGTCAAATCATGATTGCCGCACACATAGAACCGACGACGACGCTGGCGCAACTGCAAGAAACCAAACCCGAGAGAGTCACGATCGTGTTGCTGAGCGGTGACCTCGATCGGGGGATGGCGGCCTTTATTATCGCTACGGGCGCCGCTGCGATGGGTATGCGTGTGACCATGTTTTTTACGTTTTGGGGATTGAATACTATTCGAAGACGGGGGGCGACAAGTTCCGCCAAAGATTGGCTCCGACGGATGTTCGGGCTGCTCAATAAAGGCGGCGCCGATGCGCTTCCCTTGTCTCGATTCCATTTCGGTGGGTTGGGAACGAAGATGATGCAGAAGGTGATGAAGCAAAATCGGATGCCCGGTGTGCCTGAGTTGATGCAAACAGCCCTCGATCTGGGCGTGCGATTCATCGCCTGCACGACGACGATGGGTCTCATGGGTATTACCAAGGATACGTTGATCGACGGCATCGATCAGTTCGCCGGCGTGACCACCTATCTGGCGGAAGCCAAACAGGGCAGTGTCAACCTGTTCATTTGAGCCGTCCACTGAAGCGAGGGTGTTTTCATGATGCAGGCCGATGTCAAACTCGACACCTTAGGATATTTTTGTCCCATGCCGATTATTCTGACGTCCAAGAAAATCAAGGAATTGGCGTTGGGACAGGTTTTGGAAGTCGTCTCCGATGATGAGGGCATCAAAAAAGACATGCCGGCTTGGTGTGAGACCACAGGCCATCAAATGATGGGCTTGGAAGAGGAACAAGCAAAGTCGGGCCGCATCTATAGGGCGTTCGTTAAGAAGGCGAAATAGCCAGACTCCTGATAAGAGAGGCGGTTAAGCCCAGAAGCCGGAGGAACGGTCATCGGTCCTCCGGCTTTTTCGTTGAGACTGTAGGAACCTATGGATCAACTCGTCGAGTGTGTTCCCAATTTCAGTGAAGGTCGGGACCAAGGAATTATTCACGCCTTGATCGACGGCGTGACTTCGACAGCCGGCGTAGCACTCCTCGATCACTCGATGGATGCGGACCACCACCGGTCGGTGCTGACGTTCTGTGGCAGCCCGGACGGAATCATTGAAGCTGCTTTTCGCGCGGTTCGGGTCGCAACTGAACTCATCGACCTGCGTACACATGTTGGAGTGCACCCCCGCATAGGAACCACCGATATTGTGCCGTTTATCCCGATCAGGGGTACGACAATGCACGACTGTATTCAGCTGGCCAAGCGACTAGGAGAACGAGTCGGGCGTGAATTAGGGATCCCCGTTTTCTTGTATGAGCGTGCTGCGGGTCGTGCCGACCACGTTCTGTTAGAGGCGGTCAGACGAGGAGGGCTCGACGGCCTGGCTTTCCGGATGGAATCAGACCCTGGTTGGATCCCTGACTTCGGTCCTCCTCGGCTGCATCAAAGCGCAGGAGCGATCGCAATCGGCGCCCGGCCTCCGCTGATCGCTTATAATGTGAACCTCCGCTCGACAGAAGTGGAGCAAGCCCGATCCATCGCTCGGGCCGTCCGTTACTCAAGCGGGGGGTTGCCCTCCGTGAAAGCGATCGGGGTCGCGCTATCCAGCCGTGGTATGGTGCAGGTCGCAATGAATTTGACCGACTACCTCGTGACGCCCATTCTGACCGCGTTTCAGATTGTGAAGGCTGAAGCCGCAAAGCGCGGAATAGAGGTGGCTGGGAGCGAACTGGTCGGATTAGTCCCACAAGCGGCATTGGATCACGCTACAGCGGCTTCGCTGCAGCTTGATCGATTCGATTCAAGCCAGGTCCTCGAAACAAGAATCGCCGAGGCGATGCTCAAGAAGGAACCGGCGCACACCCTCTCGGATTTCCTGGCCATGGTGGCTGACGCCAAACCGACACCGGCCGGCGGCAGCGTGGCGGCATTGGTGGGTGCCTTGGCGGCTTCTTTGGGGGTCATGGGGGCACGTCTCGGTGAACAACCAAACAGAGAACAGCGTCTACTTGAGTTGAGCCGGCAGCTTCATCGGCTTGTTCAAGCGGATACGGACGTCTATACCGAGCTGATGGACGCTTACAAGATACCCAAACAACATCCTGATCGTCTTCATGCGATTTCGATCGCGCTTCAACATGCTACGGAAGTGCCGTTAGAAGTCGCGGAGCTGTCCTGCGAGGTTGCGCGATTTCTCCATACGTTGCGCGAGAGAGGTAAGCCGACCATCCAATCTGACCTCACAGTGGGTCTGACCGTGGCTATTGCAGCGGCTCAAGCAGGTCTTGTTACAGTGCGTACGAATATAAATGCACAACGAAATCAGCAGCTTATAGAGAACTTTCGAGTCAGAATTGCGAAGGCCACAGAAAGCCTTGAGGAACTCAAATTGTTGTGCTAGACTCCGGCGCCGAATTATTGGAACCCATAAGCAGCAGGCCTCACTTGGCCTGAGAAAGTCGAAAATCAACGGGATGGAAATCAAGGTCTTCAACAATAACGTTGAAAAAGCTCTGAAGGTTGCCAAGAAAAAGCTTGCGGGAGAAGGGCTGTTCCGTGAGCTG
>JAICUC010000154.1 GCA_025936075.1 Nitrospira sp.
GAGGCTGTGTCGGTACGTCGTGTCCCATAGGTACACCCGTTCTCGATCACAGTCGCGCCGGTTTTTGCCGAAGTGCCATCTTCGCGCCCGGTTCAGGTCAGATCAACCCTGAGGATCGGGCACAAAACGATCAACGATTCTCTCGGTTGTCGGGACGGCGTTCCGTTCATGTTTCCAGAGATGGTATAAGAAAACCTTCACCGTTTTTCGGATTCTCTCGACGGATCATCACGTATGACCCATGCAAACGCGACGAAGCTGGATCGCCCTGTCGATAGCACACGGGATCACATCCTCGGAAACTCCCATGCCGACATGACCCTCGTCGAGTACGGCAGCTATGCCTGCCCCTATTGCCATGCTGCGCATGAAATCATTGCAGGATTGCGCGATCGCTTCGGCGATCGAATGCGATACGTGTTTCGGCATCGGCCCATTCCAGGCAGCGACGAGGCCGAGCGAGCCGCCGAGCTTGCCGAATATGCGTCAAAGACGACCGGCCGATTTTGGCCGATTCACGATGCGCTGATGAAGCAAGGGCCGGCGTTCCATGAAGGAGACCTCGAACGGATTGCCTCGGAATTCGATCTGCCGCCGCGCGACGAGAAGCAGGAAGCGGCATGGCAAGCGGCCGCCACGCAGGTCGCGGAGGATACCAGAAGCGCGCAGCGCAGCGGCGTGCTGGAAACGCCGACCTTTTATCTGAACAACCGCCGGTATGAGGGGCCATGGGATGAGAGTTCACTGGCCGAGGCCATGTTGGGCTCGTTGGGGCATCGCCTCCATACCGCGACGGTGGATTTCGTTCGATGGGCGCCGTCGGCCGGCCTCTCGTTGTTGCTGATGTCGGTCGTAGCGATCCTGCTCAGCAACTCGACGTTCGGCCCGGCATTCGCTTCCTGGTGGCACGAGCCCTTTGGTCTTCACATCGGCGGCCGTGATTTCACCATGCCCGTACTCGAGTGGATCAACGACGGATTGCTGACCATTTTCTTTCTGGTGGTGGGACTGGAGATCAAACGGGAATTCACGGTGGGCCGCCTGGCTACGAGACAGGCCGCCGCGCTTCCGATCCTTGCCGCATGCGGGGGGATGATCGCGCCGGCGTTCATTTATCTGGCCGTCGTCCCTCCCGGTCCCTGGCATGCGGGCTGGGGGATGACGATCGCCACGGATACCGCCTTTGCCGTGGCATTGATCGTCCTGCTCGGAGAACGGGTGTCGATCGAGTTGCGGGTGTTCCTCACCGCCGCAGTCATCATGGACGATCTCGTCGCGATCGCACTGATCGCGTTGCTGTATACGGACGCGATCGACATGCAGTATCTGTTCGCTTCGCTTGCCGTGACGGGATTACTGGTTGCCTTCAACCGGTGGGGCGTCTACCGCTCATTGCCTTATGCCGTGGTCGGGGTAGTGCTCTGGGCCTGCCTGCATGGCTCGGGGCTGCATGCGACTCTGGCCGGCGTGATCCTCGCCGCCGTCACCCCCACACGTCCTCCGGCAAACCTTCGCGCGCTGATGGGGCAGGCGGAAGCGGTGTTGCGGGCGGAGATGAAGCGCGCCGGCGACGTCATGCGGCACGGGCCATCGGAGCCGGCTATTCACGCCATGGATGTCATCCATGATCGGATCGAATCGCCGGCCAGCAAACTGCTTCGATCGGTCGAGCCCTGGTCCAGCTACGTCGTGCTGCCGATCTTCGCATTGGCCAATGCCGGCGTGGTCTGGTCGCACGGCGTGTTCGAAGGACATGGACTCCTGATGGCGGGAATCATTTGTGGCTTGGTGATCGGAAAACCGATTGGAATCTTTTCAGCTGCCTGGCTTGCGGCGCGCTTCGGGATTGCGGTGAAGCCGACGGCCTATTCATGGCGACAACTATTCGGCGCCGGCGCGCTGGCCGGCATCGGGTTTACCATGTCCCTATTTATCGCGGGTCAGGCGTTTCCCGGCGCCGACGACTATGCGGCCGCCAAAATTGCCGTCTTCATTGCTTCATTATTGGCGGGAGTCGCGGGCGTCCTGATCCTCTGGCCCAAAGGTTCGGCGAATGGGCACGCGCCGTAAACAAACACCGTGACTCCGGCGAAGGCGACGGGAATCTACGAACAGCGGCCAATCGTCTTTCACAAAGAGCCGCGATGAGATTGCCGACCGGGTTCGCCGCTTCCTTGCCGAGGGCTCGGAAATCTTCACCAGCATCCACGTCACCACGTCTTCTGGTTAAGACGGAACCCCTGCTCCATGTTCCACAAGGCAGCGGATAGAAATTTTCCCCTGTTCTTTTCTTTTCGCGCCTGTGCAAGGTCATAGGCCGATTGCATGGCAAGCCAGAAATCCGCACTGCCGCCAAACGCCTTTTCAAAGCGCAAGGCCATATCCGGCGACACTGCACTTTTCCCACGTATCACGTTATAGAGCTGTTGCCGCGTCACTTTTATGGCTTTCGCAGCTTCCGCCACACTCAAGCCCACTTCTTCGAGATTGGCCTCCACCAGTTTTCCGGGGTGGACAGGATTTTTCATCATCATCTGAACCTCTTACTCAATGGTAATCTTCCAAATCGACATCGTAGGCGCTCCCTTGCTCAAACCGGAATGTTACCCGCCAGTTTGCCACCCTCCGAACCACGTGCTCAACATACACCCCGGCATTTTCACTGCCAGAAGGAACCATTTTTATGGAATATGGCTATGCCCGCGTCTCAACGACCCTTGACCGCCATGTCTGACGACGGCTATGTTAGAAAAGATTACGATGCAGCCGTCATCACGACCATATTTGTAAGGGGGTGTACATGAGCAAGAAGGCAGTGTTTTACCACGCAGGGTGTCCTGTATGCGTTGACGCGGAGCAGAACGTCGCGAATGCGCTTGACCGCTCGCGCTACAACGTTGAGATCGTGCATTTGGGACAGCAGAAGGGCCGCATCACAGAGGCCGAGGCTGCCGGGGTGAAATCCGTACCGGCCCTCGTGCTTGAGGGGCAGCCGTTTCATATTAACTTCGGAGCCGGCCTTGATGCCCTGAAGTAAGGTGATGTCGCGGCTCCACCCGCCTGCCAAAGCGTGTGGGGCCGCTTCCTCTGCCGTCGCGTTTTACTCTTGTAGGGAACAACCGCCGGATTGAGATTATAGCGAATTATCCAACCGCTACTTTTCCGACCGCCCGCCAGAACGCCGTATAGCTGACCTGTAATTCTTCAGCGACTTTCCCCATGCTGTACTTGCCGGAATCGAGCAGTACTCGCGCTTTTTAGATATCGCTCTGATTCAGTTTCGGTTTTCTTCCTCCGAGCCTGCCCCGTGCCCGCGCGGCTTTGAGTCCGGCATTCACCCGTGCTCCTGATTGAGAGGGACTTCTACTGCGGCAAGCCGTTGTATTCTTGAGCTGCTTGCCGAAGGGCGACGACCGCCCGTTCTGCGGACAATGTCTCGCCTGCCCGAAAGCCGAATCGTTGATCATCCATGACTGGGGTGAACGTGAGCGTTCCCTCCTCTTTCCTGCCTATGAAGTACACTTTGAATGCCGCAGCATGAACCAGGAAATCACTTTGATTGACTCGATATCGCGTGACGGCGCGTGCAATGGCGCCATTACCAAAGTCTGTGGCGCGCCAGCCATCGGGATGCTGAGTCACGACGAGCGACGTCGCGACACGCTTATCAACTTCGACGGGGTAAAAGGCACGCCGGACATCGACTAACAAGTTCTCCAGGTTCGTCTCCTCTGTCATGCTTCGGAGTTTGTCAAGACGGATAAAGAAAACCGACATCGGCTCGCCGAGCGATGCTCGACCTGCGTCTTCCGGTGAATTGAACCCGAGCCCCGCATAGTTCTTCGCATTGACGAGCCCTCGGAATACAATCAGGCCATCCTGGGCGGCTGTTGTTTGCGTTGTGCTCGCCGCGGGCTGTCCAGCCGCGCTATTGCTAGAATTGAACGGTGACAAGTTCGTGCAGCCTACTAAGGGGAAGGCGGCTGCAAGGGCAAGTATCCATATGCCTGTCCGCATGTTAAGAACCGCCTTTGTAAGTGATGTTGTAATAATCGTTCCAGTGCGTGTGGTCGGTATCGCTGACGTACCGATCATAAGTCATAATCGTTTCTGTCCCACCGTCTAAGGTCTGGAGGTTGGTGTACGGTTCAGGATCATTCACATCCACGTACTTGACGTTGTTCACAACAAGATATCCCTTTAGGACCATCATATGCCCGCCGCCGCCAGGCCAGTGCCAACTAAAGGCGATCGGCCTCTTGGCACAGTAGATTTCTGATTGCACTTGCTTCCATGTCAGTGCAGCATCGGACGTCTGTGTGGCCGTAAAGCCATATTTTTCATATTCCGGCCAACCACCGTTGTTGCAACTTCCTGAGTTATTTTGGCAGCACGTCGTCAACCCAAACCGGTTATTGGCTTCGGTACACTGACTCACATCGTGGCCCAAATAGCGCATCGTCATCTGACCGCTTGCAGCCCAACACCAGTTAGACGCCTGTTGCGCTAACGTCGGCACATCTACAGTTGCCACGAGAGACGGGTTACAACAGCTGGTTAGGAATACCAGGAGCGGAAGAAAGAACAACGAATGTTTCATATCAACCCTCGTCCTTTCTTTGATAACCATGGTCACTTAGCCTAAGGATCGCCTGATTACTTCATGTCTACACGGCGTCATGATGTTGCCTTCTTATGGTTAGCATTGAAATCTAGAATCCGTATGTCTTCTGCTCCTCATTCCTCTTATATCTGCTTTACCATATCCATTGTTTCGCTCAGTGTGAGCCGTAATGTAGACAAAAAAGAGAGGCCGATCAATCCTCCTCTTTAGATTAAGTACATATAGCACTAGTGATGCACCTAGCTGTTTTACCATACAGTATTCCATCCCTTTTCTTACTGAGACTATTGAATTGCGCTTGGTGTGTTTTGTGCGGAAATATAAATATCTGGCTTGTGCGATAGCGCACTTATCAACCCCCTTTGTCCTCTCACCCACCTGCACTGATTCAGTCAAACTGCTTTTTCTACGGAGGCGGTGTCATTCGTTTACAACCACACCTCAGCAGAGATGAGCCGATAGAGGGCGTGCCGCTCATTGAGATCTGACACTGTAAGAAGCTCTAGCAGTTCAGGCAACCCCTAACTTCTGATACCCTCTCCCCCCGTCTATTTGTTGCCGCTCCCTTCCTGCACATCCGCGCCTTGAGTGAGTGAACGACAAGTCCCAATACATCCTTCCAGCATTGTGCCCACTATGCCACCGGCACGTCGCTGCGTAAGCAGAATGTTCCCCGTCTGAAGGTTTCCTCGCGGGAAGCGCAAATTCAGCGTGACACGGCTCGTTTTATCCATCGGCTCTCCTCCTGGTCACAAGGAAGACGCTTGGGGCGTCCTCCACAACGACAAGGGATGGTTATGAGTATTCTTAACAAGAGTGACGTGATTAACGAGTATGGGAGGGTGATTGCCTGAAGCTCTTACCGAAGCTTCCATGGAACAGTGTCGATTTTATCAGCCGTTCGTTCTGGATGTGTCGCGCGCTTCGACCCGCACGTCGCCCTGCCGGGCGAGCACCTCATGCCTGGTGACTGTCCCTTCCCGCCAAAAGCGAAGGTCGAGCGTCGCCTGGCCGATCCGGAGTTGACGAACCGTGAGGTCCGGCAGCCACAGTGGAAGCATGGGATCGAGGTAGAGCGTTTTATTGGGCGCATCGGCCTCAAGCCCTAGAATGGCCCGAAGAAGCTGAAACACGCTGCCCGCCGCCCAAGCCTGCGGCACATTGGCGCCGAGATATTGCACCGGGAACGTCCCAGGCGCCCGTTCAATGCCGGCATACAGCTCCGGCAGGCGATTGAGCAGGAAATAGCGGCCGGCCTCGCTGATATCACGGGCAATCAAGGCCGCCTCCTGTGCAAACCCATATCGTTTGAAACCCATGGCGATGATGCCGTTGTCGTGCGGCCACACCGACCCGTTTTGATAGGAGAACGGATTGTACGCCGGATGCCGCGCAGACAAAGTCCGGATGCCCCACCCGCTCCACATGTCCGGTTCACGCAATCGCCGCACCACTCGTTCGGCGCGGTCCGGACGGACGATGCCGCTCCATAGCAGATGGCCAGCGTTGGAGGCGATCGTCTTGACCGGCTTCTTGTCTCCGTCCAAAGCGTAGGCGTAATACCCGAGGTCCTCGCACCAAAACCGCTCTTCGAACCGTTGTTGCAGGTCCGCGGCTTCCCGCCGAAGGTTCGCCGCCAGGTCGGGATCGCCGAGATAGTCCACGCACTCGGCGGCCCGACGCTTCGCATCGAACACATATCCTTGTAGCTCGCAAAGCGCTTTCGGTCCTTTCACCGGCGAGCCGTCCGGATAAAGAACCGCGTCGCCGGCATCCTTCCATCCCATGTTTTCATAGCCCTTGTCGGAGCGCGTCTGGTACTCCTGGAATCCGTCCCCATCGCGATCTCCATAGTGGTCGATCCACCGCAAGCACTGCTTGATTGTTTCTGTATAGCGAGCAACGAGCCCCTCGTCGCCCAACCATTTCCAGGCCTCGTGCCACGCAATGATATAGAGAATGGTTGCGTCGGCGGTTCCGTAATAGGGAGTATGGGGAATGCGTTTGAAATGGGCCAGCTCACCGACACGGAGCTCGTGAGGTATCTTTCCCGGCTCCGCGTCCCTGTAGTCGTCCATTTCAGTCGCTTGGAGCTCTGCCAGACGCTTGAGCGTGCCCCTGGCGAAATCCGGATAGACCATCATGTTCTGCAGACTCACGATCAGGCTGTCGCGACCGAAGACGCTGACGAACCAGGGGACCCCGGCGGCGGCCAGCAATTCGTCCGGACGCTTCTCGTCGGCCGGCAGGCGCAGGGCCGCCATATCTTCGACCGCCTGCCGGTACAGCCGGTACCATTCCTCATTTGAGGTGGTGATCTGAGTGGTCACGTGTTTCCACTGCGCCAAGGTTTGACCGGGGCGGGAACTCTCGCACACATGCGCGCAATCGCCGGGGGCATACCGTAGGACGCCGTCTTCCTCGATGTGGTACTTACAGCAGACATGCCAGGCGGAGCCGGGCGCGAGATCGACCGCGAAGCTGATGCGTCCGTTGCCGTACAGAGCCCGCGAGTCGCGGCCCTCAAGGGACAACATCAGAGCCCTGTGAAAATCACCGTGAACATAGCGGCTGATCAACTGTTGACCTTCGCCCGCCCACTCGGTCTCGATATGACCTCTGCGCGTCAATGCTTTGGCTCTGACTTCAAAGATGTCGGCGAAGTCATTGCGGATCATAAGTTCGAGATTGAAGCGCGCGCGGTGTGAGCTATAGTTTCGGATGTCGATGTCTTCGTGGAGCGCCTCTCCGATCGTGCGGCCCAGCACGAGTCCCACGGTTCCGGCCTCGATCGTTCCATGCTCTGTCAATACCCGTGGATTCACGAGATAGGTGCGCGACGCGTAATAGGCGATCGCGCCGGAATTGAGAAAGATCCATGGCTTGCCGTCGATATACAGTTGATAGCGGCTGAGGTATCGAGTGTCCCGCGAATAGAGGCCCTGGTCGGAGGCATCCGTGATGGAGCCGTCGAACTCTGAGACCAGGAAAGTGCTCCCATGATTAATGGTGATGACGGGAGGGCCGACCGTCACGTTTACCGCCATGCGCATCACCTCCACCATTGCGTGCCGTACGACATGGACCGGCCGCGCGCCGCATCCGGCGCTTGATATCCCACGCCGCACTATACATGAAGACGAAGCGGGAGCGCTGCCTGCTTCTCTCTTGCTGTTCGACGCTTCGTGGATCGCAGTGCCGCGAAAGAATGATCAACACTGTGAGGGATCGA
>JAICUC010000374.1 GCA_025936075.1 Nitrospira sp.
AATGTAGATGTGATCGCGCGAGAGCCCTGCCGAGGCCAGCAGGTCGTTCAAAAGCTTCCCTGCCGCTCCCACAAACGGCTCGCCCTTCTGATCTTCATTGAATCCTGGCGCTTCGCCCACGAACATGATACTGGCATGAGGATTCCCGACGCCAAAGACGACTTGGCTGCGCCCCAGCTTGGCCAGCTTGCAGCGCTCGCAGTTGACGAGGGATTGAGCGAGGTCTTGGAGAGGAGTGAGCGTCATGAGTTGTGAGGGCTATGAAATTGGTGACGGTATCTTAGGAATGGTGAGTCTGGATGTCAATCCAGATAAATCAGGACGGAAGGCGGAATAGGTGACTATGAAGTTCACGAGGACGGCCGGCCTATTGGTGGCAACGATTCCGGCATTGGCAACTGCGGCTTCTGTGGAATTGGCAGCGTTCGTACATAAACCCTTTTGTGAAAAGGTGGTAGCGTTGTTCGGAGAGCAGCTCGACCTCAATGCTGAGTTGTCGAAGACGGTGCAGTGGGAGGCGGTCCAGTTAAAAGGGCAAGGACCACCGACGCGGCGTTGCTCGAGCTTCGATAGGACCAGAATGGATCTCGACAACGATGGGCAAGAGGACCTGGTAGTGAAGGCCACCTTCTGCTTGAAAGGCGCCCCAGGCGACAGTCTCTATGTGTTTCCCGCCGACAGCACAGTGCTTGAACAAGCAAGCTGGCAAGATCTCAGTCCGCTGCTGGCGACACCCAATAAATTTGAACGAACCGGCGGAACCTATCCCATGGCAGCGCTCCGGATTGATAAGGCCCCAATCCCTCCAATACTGAGGACATCCTTTTCGCTTCAACCCTTCTTGATTGATGATCAGTCCTATATTGGCCTGACGGATACCGGGCGAGAATGGATGGTCATCGCAAAGTATCGGGGCGGCGAGCGATTTGAGGATCTTTGCTATCTGCGCGCAGGAAAGTTTTAGTGACTCACCTGTATCCTTTGCATCGAGACCTGTATCCTTTTTTGAATCGAGTTAGAGCCCCCCTCAGTGAGTATCATTCCTGACACGACCAGCGCACTGTATCAAAACGAAACAGTACGTCGGCATTTACTGCTATTGCCAAAATAGCAATCTTAGACAACTCAATCGGTTAGCAAGCAGAGTGTCAGTCAGTGATGATCATGATGGTTGCCACACATAGCGGGTATGGGCAATGCATAAAGGACCATCCGAAAAAAATCTGCTGTCTCGCAACAAGAAGAGTGTATGTTGCGTGGCAGCGGCAACGCGCAGGGCAGATCAAGCGGAGTGGTGTTCATCATGCGGCGGTTCACCGTAGAGCACCAAGATATCTGCAATCATGATACGGACGCTGGAGGAGCCGATTCTCCATGGAAAGTCGTGCTCTGGGAATCCCAAACTCCCCGACTACGGCTCATCGAACGCGTGGTAACGAATTGCGGTGCTCGTCCATATCGCGTCGAGCAACTGGAGGAGATTGAAAAGGCGGCGCATTCGTCCTGTTGCGCTGCGGTGGTCGCACTTGGAATGTATCCAACAGACGATACGTTGGCCTCAAAAACTGTGGGCTGTTTGAAGCGGGCGGGATTGCCCGTCATCGCTCATGAAAGGGGCGCTCGTTCTTGGTCTGTGGGATTAAGGTGCCGAGCCTTGTTGGCCGGTGCATCGTGGGTCCTCGACAGTGAAGAAACCGATTTTGAAATGGAGTTACAGCGGATTCTGACCAGTGTCCTCAGGCAGAAAGCATGTGAAGCCCTGGAAAAAGAGCATACTCATGCGCTCATGAAAACCTTCGGCATTGAGGGAGAAAGCCATGCGATAGAGGAAGCATTTCGACAGGCTGTGCGGGTCGCGAGTTTCAGTGATTTAGCCGTGCTGATCACCGGAGAGTCCGGAACGGGGAAGGAACTCATGGCACGCGCCGTTCACCGACTTGACCCAAAACGGCGGACCGGTCCTTTCGTGCCGATTAATTGCGGGGCACTCAGCCCGGGTCTGGTTGAAAGCGAGTTGTTCGGTCACAGCAGGGGAGCCTTTACGGGTGCAGATCGGGATCGAAAAGGATTGGTGCGTGCGGCGGAGGGGGGCGTGCTTTTCTTGGACGAGATCGGAGAACTTGGAAATGACGTACAGGTCAAGCTTCTTCGGGTGCTGCAAGATCGACGAGTGATGACGGTCGGCACTGATCGCGACGTGGGCGTGGACCTCCGAGTCATCGCGGCCACGAATCGTAATCTGGAATTGATGATGCAGCGGGGACAGTTCAGGGAAGATTTGTTTTACCGATTGAACATGCTTTCGATTCATCTCCCACCGCTACGGGAACGAGTGGCCGACCTCGAATCGTTGATCGATAATTGTTTAATGAAGTATCGATCGGCTGCGAGATCAGGGACCTCTTCGATTGATCGGGACTTCCTTGAAGCACTGGCCCAATTAGACTTTCCCGGTAATGTGAGGCAGCTAGAAAACATTGTCCGACGCGCCCTCGTCAATAAAATAGATGATACACCGCTAAGCTTAAGTGATCTCTCTCCGGAGATATGGCAACAGCTTTGTGAGCCAAGACCGGAGAGTATTGAACAATCGACTCTCGACTCCCACGTGACTCCTGCGCGCGCTGATATGCCGCCTTGGCTTTCCGATTCTGTGGCGAGTCTCTGGACGCAATCGAGTCCGAAGGAATGGACCCTTGCGCGCGTGGTGGGGCATTGCGAACGGACGCTGGTTGAAGCGGCGTTGAGACGTGCGCGGGGGAATCATTCGCAGGCCGCACGAGCGTTAGGAATCACTCCTCGCACATTGTACAACAAACTGAAGAAGCACCATCTCCTCCAGAGAACGTAGTCCGGTTTTCTTCCGAGCCTTCTGCTGCACACGCTGACTTATTTCGACAGCGGCCACTCCATCGCGGGCTCGCCCACGGTATCTCTGTATCGTACCTGTCGCACATATGGAAACGATATTCCTGGTCGGAGCCAACTCTTTCCGGAAAGGGTTTTCTTCACTTCTCCTCTTCGAACCATCTCTTCAGACGCCGGGTAGCGCAACATCATGTTTTTTATCAAGGAGCGCTAGTTATGAGCTGTGTAATGATCGTGGCATGTTGGCTGCTAGATGCCTTGATAGAGGACGAGAAGATTGTGGCTACCGAAGAATTCCATTTTTTAATGAATCGGTTCGTACGCTTCAAGGTGAGTGACGTCACTATCCCTGGTCCGCAAGTGGTCGTCACTGAACTGTATGGAGGGGACATTCTGCAAGGGAAGGTCGTTGATATTACGAAGGGTGGGACGCAGGAGCAGGCGTTCATTGTTGTGAAAGTGGA
>JAICUC010000319.1 GCA_025936075.1 Nitrospira sp.
GCATTGCGACGAAGTCGCAGCCTTAGAGGAGCATCCGAGGAAAAGAAGGGATTCATCACCCGTCTGGCTTCCGAACGTTATGGCACAACCGGGCTTCGCGCGCCCGTTCGCCAGCCGAGACGCCCTCCTTACTTCCCAAATGCTTTTTTCAGCAGCGGTTCGATTTCGCCCTTAGCAGCCATGGGGTCGAGAATATCGGTATCACCGTAGAAGGTGCCGTCGATAAACACCTTGGGAAGCGTCGGCCAATTGGTCATTTTCGTGAGTACTTCCCGCTTAGCCGGTTGCGACAGCACGTCGATGAGTTCGTAAGGATATCCGTATCGGTCAAAAAATTGCATAGTCTCTCTTGTGAACCCGCACATCGGCATGGTCTTCGTTCCCTTGCCGTAAATCAGAATTTTATGGGCCTTCACTTCCTTTTGAATTTCTTCCTCGATCGGTTCGGCCATGGTCTCCTCCTATGCCTCATCTCTGGTGCGTGCGGTTAATTCAAGCGCATGGATACGTCCGTCCTTCATCGGCTCGTCTAAGGCCTGATAAATCATTCGATGCCGGTCTAAGAGGTTTTTTCCGTGAAAACCATCTGAGACGATCAGGACCTTGAGGTGGTCCATCGTTCCGGTACGGTCGGTCACCGTCACCACGGCATCCGGCAGGGACTTACGAACATAGTCGGTCAGCACATCAGGCGTAATCACCGGCCTCCACTCCTTTAGCTTTTCAATACCCTAGCCGAAATTGGCTTTGAAACGCAATGAGCGTTGGTGATTTTCAGCATCGTGGTGGGGTACTTGAGCCACCAATAGAAAAGCATCAGACCGTTCTTAATACCTAAGCTGTTGAAAGTTTTTCATGTTACTTGCATCACAATTCGGCATCGACTTTGCGTTTAATCGTCATGTAACGCAAACATTCCCCCTCTTCATCAAGGAGGTCGCCATGAGCGAATTCAAATCCGGATTTTTTGTCGGCGGTGAGAGCACCAATGGTCGAGTGTTGATCGTCGATGATGAGCCCGACATCCGCAAGGTCGTTCGGATGACCCTACAGAAAGCGGGCTACGATGTCCTGGAAGCAGAGAACGGAGAAAAGGCCATCGAAGTCATTAACTCGGGCGAAAATCGGCTGCTCCTTGACGTCATCATCTGTGACATCCGGATGCCGAAAGTGAACGGCATCGAAGCAATTGCCTACTTCCGCCAGAACTATCCCCGCGTGCCTCTGATCGTTCTGACCGGATTCCCGGACACAGATATGGCCACATCATTACTGAGGCAGGGAGTCGTGGACTATCTTGTCAAGCCCGTGGAAGGCGAGAAATTGAAGGCCTCCGTCGCTCGCGCCATGGAACAGCGTGAATTGGCCCATCTCTGATGGACTGGACGACATCACAGGGAAAGAGCATGACGGCCTCGTCACCCAGCGCCCATCTGCATCTCCAGAGTGAGCGGAACGAATCGGTGCCCGTCCCGCCTCCGATCAGAGTAGCCATCGTCGGGGCGGGGCGGGGCGGGACCGCCCTCCTTGATGTGCTCCACCAAATCGGCACGATTGAGATCCTCGGCATTACCGACAAGGAACCCTCGGCGCCGGGACTCCAGCGCGCACAGGAGATCAACGTGACAGTCTATGAGCGGGTCGGCGATCTGATCAAACGTCCGGGGCTCAATCTTGTGATGGATGTCACCGGTGATCCGTCGATGGGGCCGGTACTTCAAGAGCAACTGCCGGCAGAAACCGACATCATCAGCGGACAGGCGTCTCGACTTCTCTGGACACTCGTGCAGCATGAATCGACGTTGCAAACCGAATTGCTCCATGCGGAGAAACTCGCCGGAATCGGCTCGTTTGCGGCAGGCATCGCCCACGATATGAATAATCCGCTTCAGCTGATTCTCGGTTTGGCGGAAAATTTGACGGACGAGGTGGACCTCGATGCCGTGCATGCTCAAGCACGGGACATCATCGATGCCGTCAAGCGCACGACCGCCATTTGTCGAGATCTCACCTCATACTCACGCCGCACATCCTTACGGCAAGATTGCCTGGTCAATGTCAACGGCAAGCTCGATGAAGCACTCAAAATCGCCCGCTATGCCGTGGCGCTTCAAGATATCGACATTCGCAAACTTTATCAGCCTGATGTCGTCGTGAAGGGAAACCCCGATGAACTCCTCCATGTGTTCGTCAATCTCATCACGAACGCCGTCCAGGCCATGGAACACCGCGGCACCTTGACGCTGGAAACCTCTGCGGTGGCCGGCACAACGCACGTTCGTGTTTCCGACACCGGCTGCGGCATGACCACGGAAGTGCAAAGTCGGATTTTCGAACCCTTTTTCACCACAAAGCCACCAGGCAAAGGAACGGGATTGGGCTTATACAACGTTAAAAATGTCGTCCATCGCATGAATGGCTCCATCGGAGTCGACAGCCACATCGGCCGAGGCTCAACCTTCACACTCACTTTTCGCGATGAGCCCGGCACAGGTGAAAGAACAACTCCATCATGACCGAAAATCCCATACCCTCGCCGCCCGGCACCAGATGGGGGCTCAAAACCAAGGTGATCCTCTCCATGCTGCTCGTCGGTCTCATCCCGCTCATCGTCGGGTTGGGTATGGCATTCTGGCAGGGATCCCAAGAAATTCGGGAAGTCAGCGGAGAAAGCTTCGAAGCGCTGGCGACTGAAGCGGCCCGCAAACTCGATCTCCTGCTCGCCGAGGAAATCGCCCATACGGCGCTCATCGCGAATGATCCGATGCTCATTCGAGAACTGGAACATCGGCGGGATGCGCGTGGTCATGCCAAAAATCCCACCACGACCTCCTTAGAACAGCGTTGGATCGCACGAGACCGGACGGCGATCAAATCCGTCATGGAAAACCCGTTCAGCGCCTTGCTCCATGAATACTTTACCGGCGTCCATAGTGCGCCGGGACAGTTGCTTCCGCACGTGGTTCGCTCCTCGACGAAGATGCTGTTCTTGACCGATGTGCAGGGCATGCTCGTCGCGACCATGACCGAACATCCCGCGTTTCGCCACCATGAGAGCCGGTGGTGGCAAGGCGCCTTCAACAAAGCGGTTGGCAGACTCTACATCGAAGATATCCGTTTCGATGACCAAGTGAATGCCTATGTATTCACCATTTCGCTTCCGGTCATGGACAGCCTCCGGTATGAAGTCGTCGGGATACTTCACCGCGTGATCGACGCCAAAGAATTCTTTTCACCTTCGACGCACGTCATTCGATTCGGGAAAACCGGTCATGTCATGTTGATCGATACCAACGGCATCGTCATCAGTTGTCCGCTTCTTCCGACCGGCGTCCCGTTGTCCGATCGGAGTTTAATCCCGCTCGTCACACCTCAGCATCCCGGCTGGGTACAAGCCTCGAGCGACGGTCATGGAGGACAGGACACCTCTGTAATCGGCTTCGCCCCTCTCCACGAAACCAGCCAAGCAAACAGCTCTAATGGCACGGGGTCTTGGCACACGTTCGTGTGGCAATCGTCCGATGAACTTTTCGCGCCGATTCAACATTTGTTCACCTGGGTCACGGCGTTCGGAGCCGTCGCTTTGGTCTTGCTGGCCTCACTTGGATATATCGCCGCCGGTCGCATCGTGACGCCCGTACGGCAACTGCAACAGGCTGCGCAGGCCATCGGACGTGGTGAACTGCGGACACCGATTCAGATCAACACCGGCGACGAATTGGAAGACTTGGCCGAAGAATTTAATCGGATGAACAATCAACTGAAAGCCGCATTCGCCGGACTGACCGACCAGGTGAAGTTGAAGACCCAGGAGGTCCAAGTCCTTCGGCAGTCCACCGATCAGATCTTGGATGCCGTTCCCACTCCCATTCTCTTAATCGATGCTCAAGAAGTCGTACGTTACATCAATCAGGCGGCCCGCGAATCCTTCGCGGTTCAGGAACCGATGACGGGCACGTCGCTGTTCACGATTCTTCCGCTTGACCCAGCCGTTCAGAAACGGCTTCAAACGGAATTCCACACCGATGGGAATTCAGCTCTCGCCACAGACACCATCGGCCCTGAGACAGTGTCGAGAGATCCACTGACACCGAGCGTGGATCATAAATCAGCCGAGCCTCGCGCTGAACTTCACATCGCCTCACGCATCTATCACTACCAA
>JAICUC010000108.1 GCA_025936075.1 Nitrospira sp.
AAAGCCGAATGTCCGAAATTCATGGCACACGGTCCGTGCGGAGGGGTCCGCAAAGGTGGGTTCTGCGAAGTCTATCCCGAGATGAAGTGTCCTTGGGTCTCGCTTTATGTGGAACTGGAAAAAATCGGCCAAACGGAATGGATGAAGCAAGTATGATAACCGCAACGTCCGAATTGAAACGAGATGCGCTTCACGGGATACGAGGGACGTTTTCATAACCATTTGCCATGCAAGAGGAGAACTGTGCAGCGTAAGAGTAAGATAAGAGCCACCAAGACTACGCGACTGGGCTACAATGAGCGGCACGCGAAGAGTGGAATCAGCGCCCCTCTACCCGACATCGAGACCTTCCCGAATCAATATAAGGGATATGAAATTACGATCGAGATCCCCGAGTACACAGCGATTTGCCCCAAAACCAACTTGCCGGATTTCGGAACCATTACACTGCACTACATGCCTGATCAAAAATGTCTTGAGTTGAAAGCGCTCAAACTATACATCCACGCCTACCGTAATCTCGGCATCTTTTACGAAAATGCCGTCAACAGAATCCTTCAAGATATTGTCAAAGCCTGTCGTCCCGTCTGGGCGGAAGTCACCGGTACCTTCACTGCGCGCGGCGGGCTGTCGAGTAAGATCGAAGCTCGGTATCCTTGACCCCACATTGGTCTCTGGTCATCAGTCATTGCAACGGAAGCCGGTCTTTTTCATCTTGCGCGATTTAATGACCATTGACCGTTGACATCCCTTTTTATGGCGACATACGCAATCGGCGATGTGCAGGGATGCCATGATGCCTTGCAACGCCTCGTTCAACATATTCGCTTCGACCCCACGATAGATCGACTGTGGTTCGTCGGCGATCTCGTCAACCGCGGGCCTGATTCCCTCGGCGTGCTTCGCTACATCCGTTCGCTCGGACCGTCCGTCCGCGTCGTGCTCGGTAACCACGACATCTTCCTTCTTGCGGTCTCGGAAGGAGTGGTGACGCTTCGACCCAAAGACACGATCGGCGACGTATTGGAAGCCGGCGACCGGCTGGACTTGATCGATTGGCTTCGACACCAGCCCCTGCACTATCGTGAGGGATCATTCTTCATGATCCATGCGGGGCTACTCCCTCAATGGACCGCGCAAGATGCCGCTCAATTGGCCAGCGAGGTCGAGACCGCACTGCAAGGTGACGGTTTCCGATCGTTCTTGCAATCACTCTTTCACGAGCCGATGGTCACATGGAGTCCCAGCCTTACTGGAACGTTACGGTTGGTCGCCGTTGCGCGCGTGCTGACCAGACTTCGCACCTGCACACCGAGCGGCAAGATGTCGGATTTCTCCGGCCGGCCGGAAGAGATGCCGCTCGGCTACCAGCCCTGGTTCAGCATTCCCGGCCGCAAGAGCGCCGACACCACTTTGATTACGGGGCACTGGGCGGCGCTCGGCCTGCACATCGAGTCAAATCTGTTGGCGATCGATAGCGGCTGTGTGTGGGGTCGGCAGCTAACAGCCGTGCGATTGGAGGA
The DNA here is from genome assembly GCA_025936075.1 of Nitrospira sp. GTDB lineage: Bacteria > Nitrospirota > Nitrospiria > Nitrospirales > Nitrospiraceae > Nitrospira_D. The sequence goes on from JAICUC010000108.1 coordinate 1,524, forward strand.
TCGGACAGTGTTTCAGGTTGATGGGCCTGCGCAACATTGACGCATACACAGCTTAAATCCCTGCGACGAGACGCGCCAAGGGAACCCGCTCGCCGATCCCGAATGTAATGGGCGTCGTGAATTTCTCCGGATCGACGTAAGTTCCGAACATTCGGTCCCACATCGAGAACGTTACCCCGAAATTCGCGTTGGCATGCGCCGCGTTTTCACTATGATGGATATGGTGATACCGCGGCGTCACGACGATCCATTCCAGCCAATTCGATCGCCAAGTGATGTTCATGTGCATCCAGTCGTTCAAGAGCATATGAGAAAACAAAACCGCCCAATACATCCACCATGGAGCATGACCGAAAACTGAAAAGGCCATCATCCAGGGTAGATTGAACAATACCTGTTGTAGAAGCGAGGCCCGGTATCCGGCCAACCAATACATGTGCGTCGGAGAATGGTGCCACTTATGGATACGCCAAAATGGACTCAGGTGGAGAAACCGATGTACCCAATAGGCGCCGAAGTCTCCAACCACGTAATACAGGGCAAAAGCCGCGGCGGTCGGAAAGGCCGATATACATTCCGGTAACACCGGCCGAATCACGATCCGTTCGCTCACATACAAGGCGGCAGGGAGCAGCAGGTACCCGACTAGCGTCGACCCGGCGATGTCCATCAAAAGGAGAGACCGATAAGGCACCTCCCTCGCCGGCATCATCCGTTCCAGCGCCGTGACAACGATGACCCTGGTCGTGAACAAAAGAGGAATGAAGAGGTCATGGTCGAAAATGAACTGCCGGGATTCTCGGCTCAGCAACCATTCAATCCATTCCATCGCGCCTATCCGCCTCATGTAAGTCGGAAGGCCGGACTCTATCAAACGGACTCAGCCCTGTCTTCCCTCCTTTCGAATAGGAAACAGGACGCCGGCAATGGCATGGAGATGTGAAACCCTGGGTATGGGAAACCCAGGAGAAACCGTAGGAGAGGTCTAGTGATAGCTTTCTGAATCCGAAGGAAACTTTCCTTGTTCCACTTCTTCTTTGTAACGAGTCAGCGCCTGGAGAGTGTCGGCCTTGAGGTGCCCATAGGTTTTCACGAATTTCGGGATGAACGCATCAAAAAGTCCAAGGAGATCATACAGCACCAGCACTTGGCCGTCACAGTGAGGTCCCGCACCGATTCCGATAGTAGAAATTGAAAGGGTGTGAGTGATCTTTCTGCCCAACTCAGCCGGTATCGCTTCCAGTACGAGAGCGAAGGCTCCGGCGGCTTCAATAGTCTTGGCATCCTGAAGCAACCGGGAGGCTTGATCATCGGCTTTCCCTTGAACCTTGTATCCACCCAACGCACAGACTGATTGTGGTGTCATGCCCAGGTGCCCCATGACCGGAATCCCAACACTCGTCATGGCTTTGATTCGATCCGCCATCACGGCGCCCCCCTCCAACTTTACCGCGGCCGCACCTGCTTGCAGCAATCGGCCCGCATTGCGTAAGGCCTCCTCTGTGCTGGTCTGATAAGACATAAACGGCATATCTGCAATGACCAGCGCTCGTTGCACCACACCGGCGACCAACTTGGTGTGATACAGCATGTCATCCATCGTGACTGTGAGCGTATTGGGTTTTCCCTGTACGACCATGCCCAGCGAATCCCCGACCAGAATTACTCGGATTCCCGCTTGCTCGACAATACGTGCGAACAGCGCGTCATAGGCCGTCACGACGGCGAGTTTTTTCCTGTCTCGTTTGAACTGCTGGAAATCGAGGATCGTCATCAGTTCAATTCAGCTTTGGTGATGATTTCGGCCAACCGATGCGTGGCTTTGATCGCCATGATATGAACACCGTCGCAGTGCGGCCGCACCGCCTTGATGGTCCGTACGGCTATGTCGACTCCGACGTCTTCTGCCTTCTCGCCGGCCACTTTGAGCTCATCGATCATCTCGTTTGGGACCGAGATGCCGGGAATATGTGCGTTCATGAATTCCGCCATCTTATGGTTGCGCAACACGAGAATCCCGGCAAGAACCTTGACCTTATAGGGCCGGACTGCCTTCATGAAATTCGCGAACTGCTCAGGATGGTACACCGCTTGCGTCTGGAAAAATTGGGCACCCGCTTTCACCTTCACTTCAAACTTGGCGAGCATCGGCCCTAGTGGGTCGGCCTCCGGTGTGACGGCGGCACCGATCATAAACGCCGTCGAGCCGTCCAACTTATGCCCGGCCATGTCATGGCCTTTGTTCAATCCTTGCACGAGTTGCATGACTTGGACCGAATCAAGATCATACACCGGCTTGGCTTCCTTATGATCTCCAACCGTGGGGTAGTCGCCCGTGAGACACAAAATATTTCGAATTCCCAGCATGTGGGCGCCCATCAAGTCCGACTGCATGGCGATTCGATTGCGATCACGACAGGTCAACTGCATCACGGGGTCGTGCCCCAATTCATAGAGGAGGCGACAGACCGGCAGTGAGCCGGCCCGAACCACTGCGGCAGTATTGTCGGTGACATTCACACCGTGTACTCGCCCGACAAGCTGTTTGGCACTCTCGAGAACGGACGAGATATTGGTGCCCTTGGGAGGGTTATACTCTACCGTGACTGCAAACATCCCTCGGTTGAGGACATCGATTAGGCGCTGCGGCTCTCGACTCATAAATGACCCCTCATAGCATTCCCGCTGCCTTTTTGGCCGACTCCACGGTATTTTCCAGCAGCATCGCAATGGTCATTGGGCCGACCCCACCGGGGACTGGGCTGATCCAACCGACCTTTTGGCTGACTGTGTCGAAGTCTACGTCGCCGCACAGCTTGCCTTCAGAAGTCTTGTTTGTCCCCACATCGATAACGACCGCGCCTTCACGCACCATGTCGGCCGTCACAAACTTCGCCTTTCCGATCGCGACGAGAAGCACCTCCGCCTCACGGCACACCGCGGGAAGGTCTCTGGTTTTTGAATGACAGATCGTGACGGTGGCATTCCGTTGAAGCAGCATCAAGGCCAATGGCTTCCCGACGATATTGCTCCGTCCCACCACAACCGCCCGCTTGCCTTCTATCGGCACCCCGGTCGATTCGATCATCTTGATGACACCCTTGGGAGTGCAGGCTTCGAAGACGGGGTGTCCCTCCACCAGCCGGCCGAAGTTGTAAGGATGAAATCCATCCGCATCTTTCAACGGCGAAACGGCTTCCAGGATGACTTTGCTGTCGATATGTTTGGGCAGCGGGAGCTGAACCAGAATTCCATGGATTTTGGAGTCCGTATTCTTTTTGTCGATCAGCGCCAATAATTCGGCCTGCGTCGTGCTTGCCGAGAGCTTATGATCATCGACATAGATTCCCGCCAATTCACAAGCCTTTTGCTTGTTTCGAACATACACATGCGAAGCCGGATCGTCACCCACCAAAATGGTCGCAAGACCCGGTTTCATCGCTTTCTTGGCGAACAGTTCCGCCGATTCCTTTGCCAGACGATCGCGAACCTGTTGCGCCAGTGCTTTTCCATCAATCAATTGTGCGGCCACGATCCCCTCCTCTCACTATTCTGCCAGGTAAACCGCCGCAACTTAGCAGGGCTATTTTATGCAAGTCAACGCTTCGCCATATCTCTCTGCTTGCCTCCTGCCTCAAGGCTCTTTCTTGACACTCTCTTTGTTCGTCCGATACGATGGTCTTCGATGAAAACCTGGATGACCTGCCTTTGTTCGTGAAGCTCTATCACCGCCTATTCCTGCTTACCACGCTCATCCTAGGCTTGACGTTCCCCGGCGAGGCCGCGCAAATCACGGGTCTGGAGTCACCCACTAGCTTCATCGGTGACCCGTCCGGGAAAGAATATTTTATTTCCAACATCAACGGTGAACCTGAAGCAAGAGACAACAACGGCTTCATCACAAAATTGAATGCCGAGGGAAAGGTCACCGACCTCAAGTTTATCCAAGGCGGCGTGGCGGAAGTATTGCTGCATGCCCCCAAAGGGATGGCCTTGGTCGGACCAATTCTTTACATCGCAGACCTCGATCAACTGAAAGCCTTCAATAAGACGTCAGGCAAACTCATCGCTACCGTCTTGTTCCCCACATCATCTCATACGCGGGTATCGTTAACCGACGTGGCAGCCGCGCCGGACGGTATGTTGTACGTTTCAGACGAGGCGGCGAACTCCATTTACCGGATTGATCCGTCAGCCAATTATCGAGTTGACCTTTTGATCCATGACGAACGGCTCGCAGGACCCGCCGCGATCGCGATCCATCCCAAGACGAACCACCTGATCGTCGTGAGTATGGAAAAGGGGAAAATCTTAGAGATCACTTCGGACGGACAGCTGACCGAACTGGAATCAAATGGATTTTTTACCGGCCGATTTCAAAATCTGAGCGGAGTCGATTTTGATCAATGGGGTAATATGTATGTATCGGACATTACAAAAGGCAAGATTTGGCGCATGACTCGCGATCATCGATTCCAAGTTATCGCCGAGTATCTCCCCGCTCCGGCTGACATCAGTATCGACCGGGCGAACAACCTGATTTTGGTTCCCTACCACTATGTGCATGCAGCCGAAATGAATGGGCTGGAGACCCCGACATCTGCCAAGCCAAAGGGCGAGAAGCGTACGTTGGCCGATTATGGTTTTATCCCTCCACCTCCCAAGCCAGGGGCGGAAGGACCGAAGAAATGAGCTTGTGCTCGTATTGTCACAATCGCCGGGGCAAACGCCCGTGCCCGGCCCTCGGAGGATTGATCTGCAGTCCCTGCTGTGGGGAGCATCGTTTGACGCGGATTTCATGTCCCACTGATTGCACTTATCTCGACACCGGAAGCGATTACCAACAAAAAAGACTCGGCGCGCAATTTGCGCCCGTCCGGCGAGACTTCTATCAGGAACTGGACCACCTAGGAGGCCACAAAGCCGTGGCGTTCTTCAATTTGATCGAGGTCATCACGTTCGGCTACTTTGAGGGACGAAGGGATGGGCAAGATGTTGAGGTCATAACGGCACTCCAGACGCTTCGTCGCACGCTCAGCCCACTTCACGTCCCCGCCGGCCCTGCACCGCTTTTTGCCGAGCACCTTAAAAAAGAGTATGAGGCGTTTCGGAAACAGAATCCCGAGCAAATTGCCGATGCCTCCGACGCTCTGCAAATCCTCGATCGCACCGCGCAATTCATCTCCACATTTTCAGAGAATGATTTTCAGTCGAGCCGATTTCTGAAAGGACTGATCGGTTATGTAAAAATGGAGCACCCGGAGATCGCGACACATCTCAAAAAGCAACGGGAATCGGGACACATCCTTCTACCAGGACGAGCTTTCCTGCCACCGCCCGCCGCCGAAGCACACACGCATGGTCCCGACTGCAAACACCATAGTCATTAAAAGGATCGCCTATGTCTTTCCCGGAGTCGCTCAACATCCCTATCCTTCGAAACATTTTTCATCCATCCGATTTCACCGAAGCGAGCGAAGGCGCGTTCGCACATGCCTTGAGAACCGCCTTGATGGCTCAAGCCAACCTGACCATTCTTCATGTCTCCTCCGATCGGGATACGGACTGGATGGAGTTTCCCGGTGTGCGCGCGGCGCTGGAACGATGGGGACTCCTGCCCAGGAACAGCCGGCGATCCGATGTCGCCAAATTGGGTATCCATGTTAAGAAAGTCCAAGCAGTCCATCAGGACCCGGTTGAATCGGTCACATCCTACTTAGCCGAGCACGCGACGGATCTGATCGTGCTTGCTACGGATCAAAGCAAAGGTTGTCTTCCATGGCCCAACAAGTCCGTGGCGGTGCCCATTGCGCTGGAGTCACGGCAGATGACCCTCTTCATCCCGAAAGGCGTAGCCGGATTCGTTTCTTCGCACGATGGTTCCGTCTCATTGACGAACATCTTGATTCCCGTCGCCTCCACGCCGTCGGGCCAGGCGGCACTCCAAGCCGCCGTACGTATGGCATACCGGCTCAATCGCCCGATCGGCGTCTTTACGGTTCTCCATGTCGGCGAGAAAGGGGGCATGCCCGACCTTCACTACTCCGATATACCCGGTTGGCAGTGGGAGATGCTCATTAAGCAAGGAGATGTGGTGGATGTGATCTGTGAGACAGCGGAAGAGATCAAGGCTGATCTCCTCGTCATGACCACCGAGGGACGCCATGGCTTTCTCGATGCGCTGCGCGGTAGCCATAGCGAGCGGGTGCTTCACAAGGCCACCTGCCCGCTGCTGGCGATTCCGGCAGGCGGATTTATTGCTTCGGTGCTGGAGGCCGAATTAGAAAGCCGGCCGACATCTTGAAGACAGCCGCACCTGCAATCCCACAATCAATTCTTCCCTCGCGATTCGCAATCGGTCGCCACACCGTTTCCTGATCCAGCATGTCGACGAATGCTACTCCGTGATCGTGACCGTCATTTCCACACGCTCTTTTGGATTATCCCGCTCGTCACGAGTCAGGTTGACGATCTTGTCGGCCACACCGATACCCTTCGTCACTTCGCCGAACACAGAATACTTGCGGTCCAGAAATCGTGAATCCTCGACGACGATGAAAAACTGTGAACCGGCGGAATCCGGATCAGCCGCCCTGGCCATTGAAACGATGCCGCGTTTGTGCGGGATATCGCTGAACTCGGCCTTGACGGCATAACCGGGACCGCCTTGGCCATAGATGTCCTTCTTGAGCGTATCCTTCGTATTGGGATCTCCACCCTGAATCATGAAACCGGGAATGACACGGTGGAAAATTGTTCCATTGTAAAACCCGGACTTCGCCAGCTTGATGAAATTCTCGACATGTTTCGGCGCGACATCCGGATAGAACTTGATTTCGATATCGCCGAATTTCGTTTTGATGATCGCCCGCGGCCCTTTTGGTGTTTCAGCCTTGAGAGGCCGTGTCGTCTCAGCAGCATCGATCGACCAGACATGTGAGACTGAAAGACCAACCGTGATGAGCACGCCCATAAGCATTCGCCATCCTGCCTGCTTCAGCATTACCCCCTCCATGTCATTCATGTGACAGTATCGATTATTGTAGCATGGACTCGGTATTACCGCTCAGACTGCCCCAGCGCTCGTTGCGCCGCCTCCTGTTCCGCTTCCTTCTTGCTGTATCCTCGGCCGATCCCGAAAACCTTGTCATTCACTCGCACTTCAACTTCAAATAACTTTTGGTGATCCGGGCCGGTTTCGCGTACGATCACATACCGCGGCAACAGTTCATACCGTTTTTGGCACCATTCCTGGAAGCGCGTCTTATAATCATCCCTTCCGGGTTTTTCTTGCAGGACATCAATTTGTCGTAGTTCATCAGTCAGCGCCTCAATGGTGAAATTTCGACTCGCCTCCAAACCTCCATCGAGATAGACGGCCGCAATGATGGCCTCAAACGCATCAGCCAACAGTGAGGCTTTGTCCCGCCCATTCGAGAGTTCTTCGCCTCGACCAAGTTTCAACCGGGCGCCAAGATTCAACCGTCTGGCGGCATTCGCCAACGGCGCTTCGCTCACAAGTGTGGCTTTGAGTTTTGAGAGGGCTCCTTCACTCAACTCAGGATACCGCCCCGCAAGATAATCGCTCATGATGAGCGACAACACGGCATCCCCCAGGAACTCAAGCCGCTCATTGTGTTTTCGACCGGAGTCTCGGCGCTCATTCACGTACGACTTATGCGTCAAAGCTTCCGTCAGGACGCTCGGATTCGTGAATCGATAGTTCGATATGTCAGGAGAAGAATCGGCTGGGGAAGCCGGCGTCATCGTGACACGCGTACTATGCGTCCAATCTCTTGAAGATCAGACAGGCGTTCACTCCACCGAATCCAAAGGAGTTCGACAACGCTGTTGTCACGGCGGCAGATCGAGATTTATTGGCAACATAGTCCAAATCACAGGCCGGATCCGGATTATCCAGATTGATCGTGGGGGGGAGAATACCGTGAAACAGCGCCAAAAGGCTGAAGACGGCTTCGATCCCCCCGGCAGCTCCGAGTAGATGTCCTGTCATGGACTTGGTCGAGCTGATCGGAATTCGAAACGCCTGCTCCCCAAACACCCGTTTGATCGCTCGGGTCTCAATGGCATCGGCCATTGTCGACGTACCATGCGCATTGATATACCCGATCTGATCGCGAGAGATTCCCGCATCTTTGAGCGCGAGTTCCATGCAACGGATCGCTCCCTCGCCTTCTTCCGGCGGGGCCGTAATATGGTAGGCATCGCTATTCATCCCGTACCCGATGATCTCGCCGTACA
>JAICUC010000045.1 GCA_025936075.1 Nitrospira sp.
AAACCGTAGGGACCAAAGGCTACCCTGCCTGAAGGTCGTGGACTTGGTCGATGAGATGTTGGAGTTTCGAGACGGCGTGGCGGCGTTGGTCGGGAGTCATGCGCTGATCGATGGCCAGGGCCATGATCTTGGCATTCTCGCGCATCTGCCGAACCGCATTTTGATAAGACTGAGGGGCGGTCTGATCGTGGTACACGAACATGGAGCGAAGTTCTCGGACGATCTGCTCGGGAGTCCTAGGCTGATGGAGGAGGGTCACGAGCTCCTGCCGGCGTTGCTGCTGATAGGCGACCCACATCGGTTCCACATCAGGGAGTGTAAGGCTCCACTCGCGGATCTGTGCCTGCTGCTCTTTGGTCAGCCGCCCCAGCCAGTCTTTCGCCAACTCCAGGGTGGTCTGAGCTCTTTCTTTGAGCCGCTCCGGCGCGGAAATCTGGATGAGGCGCGCGGCTTTGGCATTGTCCTTCTGCAAAGCCGATTCGAAGGTGCGCACTTGCCCGGCATCGATCGAAGCGAGGAAGACCCCGCTGTCGGCCACGACGCGCTCAAAGAGGTCCGTGCGCAGACGATCATAGGTAGCATAGGCCCAGTCGATATCAGAACCGGTGAGCCCTCGCTCGACTCGCTGACCGATCTCTCGAAGAAAAATTTCATACTGCGGCAAAGCTTCGTGCCGATGCCTGTCAAGTAAAGGGGCGAGGCGTTGTGCCAGATCATGCCGCTGATCGCGATTGAGGTCGAAGTAGTGGTCGAACTTCCAGAGGATGATTCGGTCGGCGTACCGATAGGCCGTCGTGGTGAATGAGCAGCCTGCCAGGACTACTGAGATCACAGCGAGACACCATAGCCGGCAGCGCCGTCTCGTCCCACTTTCCTCTCGCGTCTTTTCGTAACGCATAGCCTGTACAGTATGTTCTCAAGCAAAATAGAATGATGCAAGGGGATGTTCCATAAGAATTGCTGTGAGTGTGTTGCGGTACGATACGGTGGCAGGGCGAAGCCTGAATCACTTAAGTCACTTGAATAGTTCAAGGCGAGTATTCACGTAGGAATATCGCGGGTGCCGTCGTAGGTGGTACGGGATTGGAACGAGAACTTGACGACGTCGCCATCCCGGACGGGCGAATCTTCGGACCCGATCTTCTTGTTGATCGTAATGAGTGCTTCACGGCTCTTGATGTATTGAAGCAGCCCGCCCAGTTGCGCCTGGTTCGCCTCAATGAGTTGTTTCACGGTGGTCACTCCGGTAGCCGGCACGTCGAGCTCGCTTTCATCGACGACCGCGCGCAACGTTTGGCCAAAAATTTGTATCGAAACCATTGAACCCTCTCTTGAGCGAATCGACTCCCTCGTCTCACCGGGATCTCGGCGCGGACTCTGCCTGATCAGCGAAAATGGACTCAGCTCCGCTCGCGTTCTGCCGCTTGATAAGCTTCTTTCAGCAGTTGGGCGATATGCTTAACTTGTACCGAGTCCCCCACTCCGTTCTTGAGTTGAATCATGCAGGCCGGACAACTGGTGGCGACCACGTTCGCATCGGCTTGTGCAATCGCGCGGGCCTTGCGGTCGAAGATCTTTTGTGACGTGTCATAGTCTTTTATGAGGTAGGTACCGGCACCGCCGGCACAACGATCGGCATCCTGCATTTCTACGAAGTCCACGCCTGGCAAAGACGACAAGACTTGCCGCGGCTCTTTCGTCACCCCGGCTGCCCGAAGATGGCAGGACGAATGATAGGTGACGCGATTCGCGGTTCCCTCCGCTTTGGCCATAGGAGGATGCTGCGATGAGCGGGAGACGAATTCAGAAATATGCACCACTTTCCTGGCTAATTCTTCGGCTTGCCGCCGCTCGCTTCCTTCCGGGAAAAGCGCCGGATAGTCTTTCAACATCAAGGTGCAAGAGGCACAACCGGTCACGATCGTTTCATACGGAGCAAACGATCGAAGATTAAATCGCGCTCCGTCACGAACAAGATCGACGTGTCCATAGGTTTGAATCGGAGTTCCTGAGCAGCGTTGAGGCGGCAGGGCGGGCTCTACTCCATGTTTTTTCAACACCTCGATGACGGCGTCCCCCACTCCATCATCGAAATAGTTCGCAGCGCAGCCATGGAAATAGGCCACCGAGCGGATCGATGAGGAATCCGCTCCACGGGGAATCAAATGCGCATACCGTTCACGCAAGTGCCGTGAGGCCAGTTTCGGCAGCATGAGGTCGTGCGGCAAGCGCGCCGTCGGGGCTAAGGCCTTCATGATGGGTATCGTGATCCGTTCGAACAGCCGTCTTATGAATGGGCGATCCCAGATTCTTTGTGTACTGCCCAGAAATCGCAAGAATGATTCAAAGGCTGTTCCCTTCGCTTGTTGCCTGAATAGCCATCCCGCTAACCGGTTCGGATGCTCTGCCCGTTTCCGAAGAATCAGGTCGGCCACGTCCACACCGGCCGGACAGATGGTACGACAGGATTTACAGTTCAGACAGGCCTCCACCACCCGCTTGGAATTGAGATAGCTGTAATCCTTCGCCGTGACGATCTCAAACCAGCCTCGTGAGCTCATGTCTTCGGATTGAAAGACGTCATACACCGGGCAGACTGAATTGCATTTGGCACAGGTGGCGCAGGATTTGGAGAGTCTGGTGTAGTCGATATGATCGGTAAACGAGGCCTCGCTCAGCTTGATGCCGGGATTGAGCACGTTGCCGGGGTCGAACGATTGTTTGACTTGACGGAAGAGATCATACAGTTCTTCACCGAACATCTCTTTGACGAACTCGGCACGCACACGGCCGTCGCCATGTTCGCCACAGATCGATCCATTGAATCGATTCAGGACGGTCGTATGGATGTCCCGATAGGCGCGCACCATCTTTTCGAAATCGCCGCGATCGTTGACGTCCAACAGAGGGACGATGTGTGCGTTCCCGTTTCCAATATGACCGAAGATCGCCACCGGTACTCGTTGCCCTTCAAAAAAGTCCTCGAGGTATCGGATCAGCTCGCTGATGCGTCCGGCCGGCACGACGACATCATCGACAAAATTTATGGGCTTCTTTTTCGGATCGAATCGATAGAGCGTGGGATAGAGGGCTTTCCTCGCTTTCCAGAGTTGCTCCCGACGTTCGGCATCGAATGCGAGTGTCAGTTCCGACGCCAACGTAAAAGGCCGACAGACGGCCGCCATGGCATCAGCCCGCTCACGGAGATCGGTCTCGGATGAATGAGCATCCAGCTCGACCAGCAACGTGGCCGCCGCATCCGCCGGGATGCCATGCTTCCCTCGACCGATCAAGTTGAGCGTATTGGCATCCATGACCTCCAAGGCGCTGGGTTGGAGCGTCAGGATCCGAGGCACGGCCTCGCCCACCTCTTCGAGACTTTGGAAGTGAATGAGCCCGGTCATCGTGGCCTTGGGCTTGTCGACCAACGTGAGCCTGGCTTCACTCACCACACCCAGCGTCCCTTCGCTCCCGACGAATAACTTCGGGAGGTCGAAATACCCGCGCGTTAACCCATCGGCTAATGCAAATAAATTGTATCCGCAGCTGTTCTTGCTGACCGTCGGCTGCTTCGCGGCGATGAGGTCTGCATGGGATTTCGTCAACATCATGACGTGACGCAACGCCGGCACGGCGGTCAGCAGAGGCTCAAGCGCCGGATCATCGAGGGCATAGGATCGCGCCTCGATCCAGGACGACGGGGTGAGGCAAAGCCGAAGACTTTGAACGTTGTCCTTTACCGACCCGTAGCAAAGTGTGTGCGGTCCCGAAGAATTATTGGCCACCATGCCGCCCAGCTTGCACATGTCTCCGCTCGACGGGTCCGGCCCGAACAACAATCCCTGCAAGCTGAGCTGTTTATTCAATTCGGCCAGCACGATTCCCGGCTGGACCCGAGCCCATCTCTCTTCCCGATTCACTTCAAGGATTCGATTCAGATGCGATACGTCCAGAATGATGCCTGAGCCGATGGCAGAACCGGTCAGGTTCGTACCGGCCGCCCGGGGCGTGAGTGGAATACCTCGGGATACGGCATAGCCGACGGTCGTAGCGATGTCGTCTTCTGATTCAACAAGGACGACCGCCTGCGGAGGAATCCGATAGATGCTGGCATCCACGGCATAGGCCGTGATCGTCGGCACATCGTCCTTGACTTTCTCGGCGCCCAGCAGAGCGCGAAGATCACGGGCGACTGCATGAGTGCTCGTCGGTAAGATCAATGTCGATGAAGCCGTCATAGACTATTGTGCATCTTAGCTTGCGGACTCTTTGAAGAACCAGAGTCGTTGTCGATTTCCTATGAATTCTCCTACAATGGAGAGACCCATGGATCATCCGACTTTATATGTGACCCGCCTGTTGCCTCAACCGGTGCTGGATGCAATCCCCACACAGTATCGGATGCTGACCGAACCGACGGATCTGCCGTCGACGGAGGAGACGCTGCGCCGCGGCTTCGCCGCGGCGGAGGCGGTTATTTGCACGCTGACGGATCGTATCGATGCATCAGTGTTGTCCCACGCGACGAAACTGAAAATCATCGCGAACTATGCGGTAGGCAACAACAATATCGATCTTCCTGCCGCGGCTCAGCGCGGCATCATCGTGACCAATACACCGGATGTGTTGACCGATGCCACCGCTGACCTAACCTGGGCTCTATTGCTCGCGTTGCCGAGGCGGATTGTTGAAGGAGACGCCTGGGCTCGAACCGGGCGCTGGCCGGGATGGACGCCGACACAGATGCTGGGTGCCGATGTGTCAGGGAAGACGTTGGGGATCATCGGCATGGGGCGGATCGGACAAGCGGTCGCGCAACGAGCAGTGGGGTTTCGGATGCCGGTGATCTATGCAGGCCGTCACAGCATTTCCAGCCCGCCCGGCGTCTCATGGACTCGTCGCCCTCTCAATGACGTACTCGCGGAGTCTGATTTTGTTTCGCTTCATGTTCCGCTCACCGAGGCCACTCGTCATCTCATCGACCGGCGCAGGCTTGCTCTGATGAAACCGACTGCCTTTCTCATCAACACGTCGCGCGGCCCGGTCATCGACGAGGCCGCCTTGATATCGGCGCTTGAGACAAAAACCATCGCGGGAGCCGGCCTTGACGTCTACGAACATGAACCGGCTGTTCCCGTCCGGTTCGTGTCTCTGCCAAACGTGGTCCTTCTTCCTCATCTGGGATCAGCCACACTCGAGACACGTGTCCGTATGGGACTTATTTGTCTCGATAATATTGCAGCTGTGTTGGGAGGTCGACCGGCACTGAATCAGGTGAACTAAGGTGAACCCGGAATAGGTTGAAATATGGCTAAGTCCTACGAGGCATATCGAAAACCGGCTTCCCCTCCCACTTGCCGACCTCGTAGAGCCGCCAGTCGCTGAGGGACGTCATGAAACGAAGGAATAGACTCAAATGCGTGAGCGGCCTTTTCCCACTGTTCCTCCGCTTCATAGAGTAAGCCCAGCTCATAGCGAATGGCTTGCGCCTTCGCACCTTGGCACCGCGAATCGGCCATGACGATTTCCAATTGCTGAATCGCCTCGGTGATGTGCCGTTCCTCTTTGAGGCAGACCGCAGTTATCAGCGCCGAATCGAGATAAAATGAGTCACTGTTCATCGATACTCGAAATTCTTCCTTTGCCTCTTCGTACAATCCCATGTTTTTGTATGCCACCCCTAAGGTATAGTGCGCTTCGTAGTCGGGCGGTGCGGTCGATGTTTTTGTCGAGGAAGCAACGGCTGGTTCACTGAGGATTACTGATCCGGTTGAAGCGGGGTCAGCCGCAAACTCGATTGGATAGGCAACGGGTGATGCATGACCGTCGGCTTCATGCGCGTCACGTATTTGTGATGCGGATACTTTTCCACTTGATGGAGTTTTCACCGACTCGACGCCGGTTTGACGCCGCCCATTGTCCTTCGTGAACGCGCCGCCGTCGTCTGGCTCCGCACCAGCCGGCGAACACTCTCGATCGTCCCTCATCCGGCCATTTGAATGGACTGCCTGAACACCGTCAGGAGCAGTTTCCAATGATTTCGGCGACGTCTCCGCCTCAGGCGAATTCTGAGTAAATTCGATCCGATCGACCGTAGACTCTCCCTTCATTCTTGCCGCCAGGCGATTCACCAAGCCTTCATCACCCGACAGCGATCGTACTTTTTCGAAGAGCTCTTCGTGCAGACTTTCCATGCCGGGCTCGGGATGCTCCAATAAGAGTTCGATGGCTTTCGCATACTGCAGTGCGGCTCCTCCGCTATCGCCTTTTTCTTCGTGCAGTTCCCCATTCAATTCCAGCAGGGGGACGGAGTTCGGGTCAGCGGACAGGAATTCCTGAATCAACGATTCAGCAAGAATCAGGTCATGTGCCCGCAACGCCGCCCCGGCCAAGAAGCGATATTCCCCCAATGCCACTTGCACATCACCGCGTTGCAAGTGCAGCCGAGCCAGGAGTTGACAGACTTGAGGGTTCCCTGGTTCCCGTGTGAGCATTTGGTTCAGGATCGCTTCGGCGCCGGCATACTGCTTTTCGTCAATGCGACGAACGGCCTCAGCCAGTAAGTCGACCGGTTCGGACGGTTTCTGCATCGGTACGGCGGATGGTTTGACCGTTTTGATCAACCCGGTTCCACCTTTCTTCATGCTCTCCACGAACTGAGCCGCCTCGTTGTTCGCCGCATCGATTCTGAGTACGGCGAGATAGGCGTCTTTTGCCTCATCGTATCGCCCTTGCGCTGATCGCTCGCGGCCCAACTGGAGATACACTTTGGTGGCTTCATCCTGTTGGTTTTCTTGGACACACAATTCGGCGACGCGCTGCTGAGCGTCGAGATTCGATGGATCCTGGAGGACGATCTTCTTATAGATTTCGAGCGCGTCTTTTCCTCGGCGCTCTTTCAGATAGTACTTCCCTAGAGTGAGGTAATCTTGGACCGCACTGCTGATGAGTCCGCGTTCAACGTTCAGATCTCCGAGGTGGCGATAGACTTCGTATCGAGAGGGATCGCATTTAAGGGCTTTTTTAAAGGCAGCAATGGCCTTAAGAGTGGCACCTTCGGCCCGAAAGGTTGAAGCCGCCTGCAAGAATGCAGAGGCGGCTTCCCCCGGAGCGTTCCGCTTCAATTGCAAATCACCGATTGTATTGTGAATGGTGCCGTCAGCAGGGGCTTCTGTGGCCAACCTTTTCCATTCAGCTATGGCCGCTTCGTACTGTCCGCGTGACGCCAGGAGCTGAGCTTGTTGAAGAATACGACTTCGGTCCGAAGGCACAACGATACCTCCTCGAAGCTAGACGCTAACAGCGTCAATTGTTTTTGTCTAGGAAATGGCGGATTCAGACGGTGAAATACTCGGGCAGAAGCGCCGACCGCTCTTGCAGGAAGATCGGCCCTTCTACCGAGTCAAACGGAAGATATGACGATTTAGGATGCGGCGATCGCCGACTTGAGCACATTGGCCGCCTGAGGACCTTTGGCTCCCTGTACGATGTCAAACTCGACGTTTTCTCCCTCCTTGAGAGTCTTGAAACCGTCTCCTTGTAACGCGGAATAATGGACGAAGACGTCTTCCCCGCTATCCAGTCGGATGAATCCAAACCCTTTTCGATCGTTGAACCACTTGACCGTTCCTTTTGTTTTCACAGAAGTCCTCCTTTTTTCAACAACTACGACCGGTTACATAGCGGCTACACTCAATTGCCTCAGCATCAAAATCCAAAATAGATTGGGAAAGAATTCGGTTGGTAGAAGGGACGGGCACCTGAAGGAATGATGCATCGCTCACGGAACCCATCATTTTGAGGGAAAGCCGCGCTGCATGTAACATAGGCTTCATACTCTGTCAAGCGAATCTTTAAGGCGAGGATTTTTCTCCTGTATTTACAGGCGAGAAGGACTACCCTATAGTGTTCAACATTTCTCCGATTCAGACATTCTGTGATCTTACGAACACTGCTCGATCGCTACATTTTCACGGAACTTCTCTCTCCGTTTGGTCTCAGTCTCGGCGCGCTCTGCTTTGTCATGTTGACGAGGGAGCTCTTGCGTCTTGTCGAGCTGCTGGTGTCCAAAGGGGTTGGGTTCTGGGCAGTTCTCAAAGTGATCGCCATGCTGCTCCCCTCCGGTCTCGTGCTCACGCTTCCGATCGCAGGTCTGATCGCCTCGATTACGGCATTCGGCCGGTTGTCATTTGACAAGGAACTGGTTGCTATGCGCGCAACCGGGCTCAGCCTGTTTCGCCTGTCTCAGCCGGTACTCCTTTTCTCGGTATGCGTCTTTATGCTGACCCTGGTCTTGTCTCAATGGGGGCAGCCATGGAGTTCATTGAATCTCAAGAAGGTGGCTCTCAATCTGCTCAAAGATCAGCTTGTTCTGGCTTTGGAACGGGGCACATTCAATGAGCCGATTCCGCGCATGACGATCTATGTTCCGGAGGGAGAGCCGGGCCGTTCGGCAGAGGGCATCTTCATCTCGGATGAACGCTTGCCCGATGAACCTCGTGTCATTGTGGCGGAGCAATATCACGTCTTTATGGATACCGCCCATGCACAGGTCGCGCTCCGGTTGGTAAATGGCGTGATTCATAGCCGACCGAGCCAGGACGACCAGTATCGGCAGATTGCGTTCGCCAGTTACGATCTGAAGATCGATCTGAACCTCAGCAGCTATTCGGCCACCGAAGAGCGCCCATCCTATACGCAGATCATGACTCGGCTGGCCGAGTCCGGCGGCAAGGATGCCGGCTCGCTTCGGCGTCTAATGGAATATTATAAAGATTTGGCCTTTCCAACCGCTTCGCTCGTTTTCTGCCTGCTCGGCGTGCCGGTCGGCATCGTCTCGAAACGATCCGGACGTGTGGGCGGGTTTGCCGTCGGCGTGGGCATCATCATCGCGTTTTATATCCTGAATGTCGGGTGCGACTTTTTGGTGACGGCATTGATCCTTCATCCTTTTTGGGGGGCCTGGTTGCCCAATATTATTTTCGTCGCGATCACCATCGTTTTATTCTGGCGAATGAGCAGGCAATAGCATCATGACGATCCTCTTCCGGTACATCCTTCGTGAATACTCCAAAATTTTCGGGATGTGCTTTTCCGGCTTGGTGACCATCTATCTCGTGATCGACTTTTTCGAGAAAGTTCGCCGGTTCTTGCGCTATGAATCGGGAATCGTTCCCATCCTCACGTACTTTGCGTTGAAGATTCCATCTATTTCGTTCCAAGTCGCTCCGTTCGCGATCTTGGTGGCGACCTTGCTGACACTCGGTCTATTCGCGCGCAGTAACGAAATCACGGCCATGCGCAGCTGCGGGATCAGCTTGTTGTGGATGACCTCGCCGTTTCTCCTGTTTGCCGGCGCCGTGTCTATGATTCTCTTCCTCTTCAGCTCGACCGTCATCCCGCTGGCCTCGGAGAAGGCCGAAGAAGTCCGTGTCGTCCAGATCGAACAAAGACCGGCACCGGTCACCGTCAAAGCCACCCAGCCATGGGTCCGTATCAGTGCCGACGGCCTGATGGAAGTCAATGAGATCGATGTCGCAGGCAAGGTCCTTCGAGGCGTACGGATCTTTTTTTTTCGTCCGCCGTTTAGGCTCGATCGGATTACGGAGGCGGCTGAAGCCCGCTATACTGCTGAAGGCTGGATCTTGCTGAACGGAAATCATCGTCGGTTCCAATCGGATGAGACCGTCGAGCTGGCTCTGTTCACGGAACAGACGATCAACATCCCATTGATTCCCGATGATTTCTCCTCCTCGATTGTGGGGAATTCAGAGACCATGACGTTTCGGGAAATCCGAAATTACCTCGAGCGTTTTCGGCACGAAGGTTTCTCGTTCGCTCGTTTGCTGACGGACTACTACGGCCGTGTCGCATTCCCATTAGTGACGGTCGTGATGGTGCTCGTCGGAATTGCGTTGAGTTTGCGGCGAAGCGGAGTCCGCGGGGGAAGCATGGCAGCGGGTATCGGACAAGCGTTCATCATCGGATTCTGCTACTGGACGACACACTCCGTCGCCATTGCACTCGGGCGAGGAGGAGCCTTGGCTCCCATGTTGGCCGGTTGGATGGCCAATGCGCTGTTTCTTAGCTTCGGCCTCTATCTGTTGTTAAAAGTCAGGCATTGAACAGAGGTTTCCTAGTTGACTGTCTATCGGTCTTCCGGTAAGAAAGGCGCCGTGAGCGCCCATAAGGAGGGAAAAATATGGCCTCGCGCGTGGTCATTACCGGTCTTGGAGTAGTATCCCCCATCGGGATTGGCGTCAGCGAATTTTGGAAGGCGGCCCTCACAGGTCGCTCTGGAGTTACCGCGATCCCTTCCCTAGGATGGTTTCCCATGTCCGGCTATCGTTCACGCGTTGCCGGGCAAGTTCATAATTTCTCACCGGAACAGTACTTGCCGACCACGCAAGCGAGTCGTGTGGATCGTTACGCGCAATTCGCCTTGGTTTCGACGAAAGAAGCGCTCGCCGATGCCGATCTGAGTATGGCCAACGAAGCTCCCCACCGCGTCGGCGTCATTGTCGGAGCCGGCATGGGTGGAATGGTGATGGGCGAGCGTGAGATCACACAACTCTTTAAGACTCAACGACCGCATCGCGTACATCCCAATTTCATTCCCACGATCACGTTGAATTCCGCTTCGGGCATCGTCGCGATGGCACACGGCGCCAAAGGACCGA
Source organism: Nitrospira sp. (assembly GCA_025936075.1). Taxonomy (GTDB): domain Bacteria; phylum Nitrospirota; class Nitrospiria; order Nitrospirales; family Nitrospiraceae; genus Nitrospira_D. Next base: position 10,680 of record JAICUC010000045.1, read on the forward strand.
ATCTCACGATCTCGACGGCCTGCTCCTCCAGTGCCCATGCTCTTGGCCAAGCCCTGCAATGTATCCGCAGCGGCCAGGCCGACGTCATTATCGTCGTCGGAGCCGACGCGAGCATTACGCCGTTGGTTTTTGCTGGGTTCTGTTCCTTGCGCGCCCTCTCCAGCGAGTTTAACGATGCTCCTGAGCGAGCCTCACGTCCCTTCGACCGACGTCGCGACGGATTTGTCATGGGCGAGGGTGCTGCCACATTAATCGTGGAATCATGGGCGCATGCCAAGAAGCGGAAAGCGAGAGTTTATGCCGAGCTCGCCGGATATGCCGCCACCAGCGAAGCCTATCATATGGTCATTCCTCAGGAGGATGGTCAGGAAATTTCCACGACCATGAAAATCGGTCTCGGCTCTGCAGGCATCGGGCCGGATCAAGTCGACTACATCAATGCCCATGCGACTTCCACAACGATCGGCGATGCCGTCGAGACCAAAGCGATCAGAGGTCTTTTTAAGAATCGTGCGGACAAAATGGCCGTGAATGCTACGAAGTCACTCATCGGTCATACCTTGGGGGCGGCTGGGGCGATCGGCGCCGTGGCAACGACCCTTTCAATCCATACCGGGCAAATCCATCCCACAGCGAACTATGAGGAACCGGACCCAGCCTGTCGTTTGGATGGGATCCGACGTGCCGTCCAAGAACGAAAGGTGCGGTACGCCCTCTTGAACGCATTCGGATTTGGCAGCAACAATGCCACGGTCGTCTTTAAAAAGTTTGTGGCATAAGAAATGATTAAACGATGTCGAGGATCCTGGCCAAATTCATGAGTGAAAAGCCTCATTCCACTTGAAGGAGTATCCATAATGACTGAACCGATCGATCCCGCGATTACCTCTAAAATCATTCAGGCTTTGGCCAGCTATCTCAAGCGAGATCCTGCGTCGATTACCGAGTCTCATCATCTCCGTGATGATCTCGGCCTCGACTCGGTGGCCATCATTGAACTGCTGTTCGAGATTGAGGAACGATTCAAACTCCAAATTCCTGATCAAGACCTTCCGGGGTTGAGCACCGTCGGTACCGTCGCTGCCTATGTCCAGCGGCGGCTCGCTGAGCCTAAAGCTGAATCCAAGCCTGAACCGGCCAAATCCGCAACTGCTGCAAGCAAATCGAAATCAGCCAAGTCGACCACGACCAAGGCAGGTTCGGCCAAGTCTCCGGCTACCAAGAAGACGGCTTCAGCAAAACCTGCCTCCGCCAGAAAGCCGAAGAAGGCATCGGCCGTGACATCCGGGAAGAAGAAAGTCGCGTCCCGATGAAGAAGCCTCAACTGCCTTCTCCGATCACATTGGCTCAAATCCATGAGGTTGTCGGAGGGACGATTCATGGCGACAGCCGAACTCCGATCTCCGGCTTAACGACTCTCGGCGAAGCCGATCCAAACGCGTTATCGTTCATCGCCAATGACAAAATGTCGAAGGCGGCGGCCGCTCTTCGCGTAGCAGCGCTACTGGTCCATCGGCATTTGACTGATCTCGCTGTGCCGCAAATTGTCGTGGACAATCCGATGTTGGCCTTCGCGCGTGTCGCGCAGACATTTTTTGTTCGTCCGCAGGCTCCGCGGGGCATTGCCGAACATGTGATGCAAGGCGCCGATGTGCGGATCGGAACCGATCCTTCCATCTGGCCTTTCGTCACCTTGGGTGACCGCGTGATGATCGGCGATCGTGTCACGCTCTATCCGGGGGTCTTTGTGGGATCGGACTCCAGGATCGGGGACGATTCCGTTCTGTATCCCAATGTCGTCGTTCGCGAAGGCTGTTCACTTGGTGCGCGGGTGATCGTGCACAGTGGGACCGTCATCGGAGCCGACGGGTTCGGATACGTGCAGCATCAAGGCCGCCATCATAAGATTCCGCAACTCGGCGGCGTTGTCATTGAAGACGACGTTGAACTGGGAGCCAATGTGACGGTCGACCGCGCGACGTTCGGTCTGACCTTGGTCAAGCAGGGCACCAAAGTCGACAATCTCGTCCAGATTGCCCACAATGTCATAGTGGGAGAGCACTGCATCCTCGTTGCGCAGGTCGGCATCGCCGGCAGCACAACCATCGGTCATCATGTCATGATCGGGGGCCAGGCCGGGCTTGCTGATCATCTCACCATTGGAGATCAGGTCATGATCGCAGCCAAAGCCGGAGTCAATCGGAGTATTGAATCCAATCAAGTGGTAGGCGGCATTCCGGCAATGCCGCGTGAAAAAGCTCTGCGAATCCAGGGAGGTATTTTCCAGCTTCCCGAAATGAAAGAACTGGTCCGCAATTTAGAACAGCGCGTGGCGACACTTGAAACGCAGTCAAAAAAGTCATCAGGCCGGACTCCTCGATCAAAAGGCCGTTCTAAAAAGTGCTAGGACTTCACCGCTCCAGATTTTTCTACTTTGATCACTCTCCGCCACAAGAACAGCCTTATCCAAAAGAACCCAGCCCAGGGCATCAAGAGTGCCGGAACCATGCTTACACGACCATAGGCATATGCCGCAATGGTTCCTCCGATTAAAATCATCACGCCCAGCAGATACACAAACGGCACGAACTGACGTCCTGGATGCTCGATAGTCGTCGCGTCCGATCTCTTCTTGAGCGTTCCTCTCTGCCGATTCAGCCCTTCTTTCATGCGGGCCGCCAGTACTTCGGGAAACTCCCGCAAGAGATACCGTTGATAGAGCGTCTGCAATGCTCCCAAGCCTACACCCGACATGAGCAACCCCGAACTCTGATAAAAGGTCTCCAAGGTATAGCCGTCGGTTGAGAGCCATTGGTATCCTAGACCACCGATCGCCCCGATCATACAGATGAGCCCGAAAAGGCCGGACGGCATGAGGATGTACGTTTTTATGTACCCCTGGGCCTGCTGTATCGTCTGCTGTGGGTGATGAACATTGATGAGCTTCGGCACGTGGTTCCCTTTGTGACCGTCAAGACACTCGGAGGTCAGGCCTGCCATTATAACCATCCGGATCTCTACAGCAAAGAGGAGAACAGGAGCCTATCGTAAGCCACCATGAACAGGATGCGGCATTATTGATTTGGTCTTTGCATGTGCGGGAGGCAGGTATCGGTATCAACATCTGGTGACTTCAACGAGGTCCTCTTGCTGTCCACCACACCTTGTAGTGTTAACGCAACCGCGTCAAGACTTTCGAGCAACAAGGTGAAAGAATCAGAAACGGCGGTCGGCACAACAGATATTGCCGGTTTGGGGGATGCTTCCGGAAATGTGATGCGTCCGACCGCGGGAGGATGTAGAATCTCCGCAATCGACACTAATGGCATGCGGCTCAAATCAATCTCACAAGAACAACTTCCTTCATATTCCTGCTGATCATCCATCCGCACGACCGGGCGAAGGGGATAGCGGCTATTCACTTTGGCCACCGTTCCTACTTCTCCGGTCGTCAATCGCACGGTCGTCCCAAGTGGGTAAACCGAAAATTGCTCGACGAGCGCCTTCAGGATTTCTCGAGGAAAAGTCCTTCGTTCAACAACCAGAAGTTCCTTGACCGCTTCGTGCGGAAGCAGGCGGCGGCGATAGGGACGATCGCTCACTAATGCATCGAATACGTCCACCACTCCCAAAATCTGGGCCATTTCACTGATCTCTCTTCCCGCGAGTCGATTGGGATATCCCTCTCCATTGAAGCGTTCGTGAGCCTGCCGCGTCAATTGTGCCAACCAGTGATAGGTTGGTCCGCAATTCTCGACAACCTGATATCCCAGCTCGGGATGCCGTTCGATGAGTTCCCGCTCTTCCTGGGTCAAACGACCGGCCTTGGTGATCAAGGATTTCGGCACGGCAAATAACCCAATATCATGGACGAATCCGGCCAGTGCCAATCGGTGTAGCTCTTCCCCATAGTACCCAAGGCCGATTCCGACTTTTGTTCCGAGTATGGCCACATTGATCAGATTGGTGATGAGTGGTGAGCCTGACGGTCCGGCTAGTGCTTGCACCACGAGCTCATCGTTGCGCTGCAGCGATGAAACGACGTCTTTCGCAAGGGCTTCAAGTGGTTCTAGTGATATGGAACGGTGTTCCTGAACGGCGGTCGCTATCTCGTCTAACGCGTATTCTGCCTCATGATACCAGTTCGTCAAGACATCACCCATGCGCCGTTATTGTCTCGTCGATGGAGCACATGATTGAGAAGAGTCTTCCCGTTTCCGATCTCACCGGTGAGTGTCACGATCTCTCTACGGACCTGAATTCCGTACAGCCTTCGTCCCATTAGTTTCATGTTTGGTCAATGGGACATAAAAACTTTGGATGCGGTCCATCTAATTGTATCGCGCTCAGAGCGGACCTTCCGCAGAGCTGATTCAATGAGGCAATATACCTTGTATAGCCATGCGTTCCGTCCGTCCGCTTGTCACCCATCCCTCAATTCCCTTCACGCTCTGGTCAAGCCGTGATTGGATTGCGTCATAGTTTTTCGTGTCCACCACCAATCGGCGATGGGTCACGATCGTGAGGAAACTATGCAATCCCACAAAAAACACCATCGCCTGGGAAGCATTGACCTGCTGAGCGGCAGACCATAGCTGTGCGACAAGTTCGACAATATTTTGTAAGTCGGAGGACGGTGGGCACGGGACAATGCCACCATTCTTGAGGGTCTGAAGAGCAGCCTTCAGATGGGGAAGTGCTTGTCGAACGACTTGGAGAAAGTCTTGGTCTTCTTCGGCCGAACGGTCGAGGAACTCCTGGATGGAAGCCACATTACATTGTTCAACCCCGCGTCCCATCAATTTTTCAGCCTGGACCATCATCGTCTGAATCACATTTCGATGGAATGTGTTGCCCGCCGTGCATTGATCTTGAAGCCCGCGGAGCAACGTTAAAAAGTGTTTTGTCTCGATTGTCGCTGGTGGATCTGTATCGGAAGCCGGTACATGTTTCTCATCGAATGCCACTCCCGTCGCTCTGGTCAGAGCTCCATGGACGTACCCCAGCTGTTTGCAGAGCGCGATGAAGTCATCAACGGAGATTCGGACGGAAGGATCTTGAACGGCTTCCACGAAGGGAAGGGCTGCGAAACTAGCTCGTTCGACATCGCTTAGAGTGAGCGTGGCTGCAGATCCACCGAGGTTCGTAATGCCGATCTTGATCGTCTGGGCCAAGGCACGATGGCGTTCGAAAGGTGGAGCTTGCTGTAATTCATCGAGCGCGACATGAATTTGCTGGAGCCATTCCTGTGCCTCTTGAACGAACAGTTCAACGAGCTCTTTCTGGAACGCATCTTCGGTTTCAACGGACATCGGCTTCGGCTCTTCGGCAATACCATCTCGATGCTCAGGTTGACTCTCCCCTCCCATTTCCAAGCTGGGAGGCCAATCCTGCGATCTCACTTAACTTGCGCGCCATTTCCTCAAGTCGTTTTGTGGCGTTCTCGGAGGCTTGTTCGGCTTCTACCACTTGCCGAGAGAGTATTCCGTTGCGATTTTGTTCTGCGGTCAGAAGTCCTTCCATCTCTCGAACTCTCGTTGCCACGCTCTCCAATTCGTGAAGTCGCCCCATTGTCTCTTCCCCTTTCCGTCGTTCCATCGAGAGTTCAGCTTCGAGATTCTGAATGTTTCGGTGAAGTTCGGCTTCCTGCTGTTCCGCAGTCGCGAGTTTTGCTTCCGCATCTCTTGTCCTGATCGAAACCTGCTCCAAATCCGCTAATTGTTGCACGAGTTGTTCTGCCGCCGCCCGTTCAACGTGCAGAGCAGACTCCAGGTCTGCAATTCGACCGGAAGCTTTTTGCCAGTTTACGGCTTCCTGTCTGTAGGTGTTGACCGCATCCTGTTCCGCCTTCAGTGCCGATTCCAGCTCAGGGATTCTTGATAGTTGCTGCACGAGTTGCTCTGCCGCCGCCCGTTCAGCGTGCAGAGCAGACTCCAAGTCTGCAATTCGACCGGAAGCTTTTTGCCAGTTTACGGCTTCCTGTCTGTAGGTATTGACCGCATCCTGGTCCGCCTTCAGCGCCGATTCCAATTCAGGGATCCTTGATACTTGTTGCTCTGCTTTGACGAGTTTCTCATGAAGATCGTTGGCACGTTTGCGCTCGGTTTCCAACAGCGCTCTGCTTTCCTCGGCTCTGGCGAGCTGCTCGGTGGACTCAGACAGTCGTTTACTCAACTCTTCACAGCGAACTCGATTTTC
>JAICUC010000110.1 GCA_025936075.1 Nitrospira sp.
AAAGCAGATGCGCGCGGAACGGGAGAAACGCGCATTGATTTTGTCGTCGGAGGGAGAGCGTGACGCCGCGATCAATCAGGCCGAAGGTGAAAAACAACAAGTGATCAAGGCGTCCGAAGCCAAGAAGCAGCAACAGATCAACGAAGCGGAAGGTGCTGCGGCCGCCATACTCGCCATTGCGCAGGCCACCGCTGAGGGGCTCCGCAAGGTGGCAGAATCCATCAAAGTCCCCGGAGGCCAAGAAGCCGTGCAACTTCGGGTAGCGGAGCAGTACATTGCCAAGTTCGGCGAACTGGCAAAGTCGAGCAACACACTGGTGCTCCCTGCCAGTGTTTCTGATGTCGGTTCGATGATCGCGCTGGCGATGAACGTCATGAAGCAGACCGGAACTTCAGGTGCAGCAAAGCCATGAGGATATGGCCGTGCTGTTTGACAGACTTGCACGCATCATCCTAGAATCGCGACCATGCAAACAACGGTTTTAACCGCTTTTGCGGACAGTGCCAGGGTCAAACAGCAGTTCGCACAGGATTACGCCGATCGGATCGTACAGGTCGCGACGCTCATCGCCAATGCGTTCCGCAACGGCAACAAGGTTCTCCTATTCGGTAACGGGGGGAGCTCGACCGACGCGGCGCATATCGCCGCGGAGTTCGTGGGACGGTACCACCGCGAACGGATGCCCTTGCCTGCGATCGCTTTGGCGACGGACATTGCCGCCATCACTTGCATCGCGAACGACTATGGGTATGAGGAATTGTTTGCCCGCCAGGTGCGGGCGCACGGTCGGAAAGGCGACATCGCCGTCGGTATCAGCACGAGTGGAAATTCTCCAAACGTGTTGAAAGGTGTCGAGGCAGCCCGCGACTGTGGCTTGGCCACGATTGCTTGGACAGGCGCCAACGGCGGCAAGCTGGCCGGGTTGGTCGATTATCCCTTCATCGTTCCCTCGGCGATCACCTCTCGGATTCAAGAGAGTCACATCACGCTCGGCCACGTTTTGTGCGAACTGGTAGAGGATCATCTCCTTGGGAAAGCGTCCTGATCGGACTTCCTCGACTCGGCCTCCTTCCTTGATTCCGCCGATCAATACGTCCGATCTGAAGACGTATCCGCTGAAAAGACGACACAGCAAGGTCAGACTCTCGGACTTGGCCGTACCGTGGAAACGCGGAGGGGCCTTCTCGACATTCTATTCTCGCCTTCCGAACATCTTAGCGGTCAAGACGTTACGGGCCGTCACCCAAGCCGTCGTGAAGGCGCATCGACGGCGCCGCCCCGTCATCGTCGGAATCGGCGCCCATGTGATCAAGGTGGGGCTGGCGTCGATCATTACGGACTTGATGGAACGACGCATCATCACGGCGGTGGCCATGAACGGGGCGGGGATTATTCACGATTTCGAATTGGCCTTCATGGGTCACACCTCCGAAGAAGTCGATGCCGAGATCGACGAGGGCCGGTTCGGCATGGCGGAGGAAACAGGACGGATGCTGAATGAAGCCATCACGCGTGGCGCGAAAGACGGGCAAGGGCTGGGCGAAGCCACCGGGCGCTACATGAACCAAACGGCCCGTCAATTCCCGAATCGCGCCGTCAGTATTCTGGCAACAGGGGCGCGACTCGGCATTCCGGTGACGGTGCATGTCGCAGTGGGGACCGACATTATCCACATGCATCCCTCGGCGGACGGTGCCGCCATCGGTGCGACTTCTCTCCTGGATTTCAGGCGTCTCACCGCCGTCGTCGCAGGAATGGAAGGCGGCGTCTATGTGAACATCGGCTCGGCGGTGATTCTTCCGGAGGTCTTTTTAAAAACTCTGTCGTTAGGGAGAAACCTGGGCCATCCGATCGCGAACATTACCACCGTGAACATGGATTTCCTCTCCCATTACCGGCCGCAGACCAACGTCGTGCGGCGCCCCACGCAAAAGGGCGGGCACGGCTATTCCTTGACCGGTCATCATGAAATCATGCTGCCGTTGCTCGCGGCAGCCCTGTTGGAGGAATTGGGATGAGACCCACCTCGTCCGCTCCAGACCTTTCGATACTCCTTTCTCCCGAAGGGCTACAGGCCCGTTGGCGGCACTTGAATGCACGACACTTCGCCGGTTCACTCCGGCCGATCGAGATCGTCTGGAGTCGGCGCCTGACCGCCTCGGTCGGGATGTTTGCCTGTCGCCAGGGACCAAAAGCCTTCTACCCTCCCGCCAGGACTCACAGTCGTCGAGAAATTCGCCTTTCTCTCCCGCTGTTTGAACAACTCGTCGCACGGACGCCATACGCGGAACAGGAACTACTCAACACCCTGGCGCATGAAATGATCCATCAATGGCAGTTCGATATGCTGAAGCGTCGACCGGATCATGGCCTGGAGTTTTTGCGAAAGATGACGCAGATGAATCGATCAGGGGAAGTGGCCGTGACGACCTATCACTCGCTGGAGAAAGAAGTGATGGCCTTATCGAAATTCACCTGGCGATGCCGAGACTGCGGCCGTCTTTATCGGCGGCACCGGAGGACGATCGAACCAAAACGCCATCACTGCGGTGCCTGTCGCGGTGCTCTGCAGGAACTCATGTGCCTCACACAACCCGTTTCCTGCCGGACCCCGTCTCGCATGGCTCCCCTCCCGCGCAGAACGAATTCATCCGTTCCACCGAACGGATGGGATCGCGCACTTGAACAATTGACGCTTCCATTGAGTTGATTCCGAAACATCAGAGGGCGGGATTACTCGCCCTGTGCAAACCTATGCCCTCTCTTTCCCTTTGGGAGGACAGCCAAGTATGATGGAATGACAATGACGAAGCTTCTGTCGCAAGAGGCACTTCTTTCCAAACTTTCAGTTGAACGTGCCGAAGGCAAGCGTATCGTCTTTACAAACGGCTGTTTCGACCTGATGCATATCGGGCACACGCGTTATCTGCAGGCGGCCAAAGCACTCGGCGACGTCCTGGTCGTCGGTGTCAACAGTGACGCCTCGGTCCGTACGCTGAACAAGGCACCCGACCGACCGATCGTCCCTGAAGCCCAACGGGCCGAGGTGCTGGCCGCCTTAGGCTGTGTGGATTTTGTGGTCATGTTCGACGAATCGGACCCGCTCCAACTCATCACGGCCATTCAACCGGACGTCCTGGTCAAGGGCGGGGATTGGACGATCGATCGCATCGTCGGCAGGGAAATTGTCGAAGCGCGTGGAGGTGTGGTCAAAACGATCCCGCTGGTTCCCGGTCTCTCCACAACCGGCCTTCTTCAACGCATCCGATCAACCGCGAAGTGATGCGTGCCTGAGACAAACCTCCAATCCCCAACCTGGCTCGCTCCACTTCGTTCGGCTCTTGGCCAAGACCGAGCGCGAATCTGCCTGCTTGGAGCCCATGGTTCGACTGCAGCCTGCGCCCTGACCCTGCTGAACGACGGCCGCCAAGACATTCCAGACCGCGCCCGTCCATGGGTTGTGGTGACGTCGAACGACGACTCCGCCGAACGACTGTTCAATGACTTGTCCTTCTTCCATGAACTCATGGGTCGTCCGGTCGAAGATCTCGCCTGGTTTCCCGAATGGGAAACGCTTCCCTATGAGGCGACGGCGCCGCATGTCGGATTGATTGCTCACCGGATGACGACGCTTCATCGTCTGTTGATCGCCCCCCCTACCATCCTCGTCACCTCCGTCGCCGCTGCGATGCACCGTGTCATACCGCGCGCGACATTTGAGCAGGCGGTCTTTCGCTTTGAAACAGCGGCAGCCTTCGAACGGGACTCGCTCATCACCAACTTACTCCGTCTAGGATACCGACGAGTATCCGTCGTGGAAATTCCCGGGGAGTTCAGTATCCGTGGCGGCATCGTGGATATCTTCTCGACTGCCTATGCCAATCCGGTCCGTGTGGAATTTCTCGGGGATCAAGTGGAATCGATTCGCCTGTTCGACCCCTCAACCCAGACCTCCATCGAAAAACTGAAGGACGGGTGGGTGTTGCCGGCACGGGAGTTCGTTCGGTCTCCAGACGACCCGGATGCGATCACGCCGATCCAAGCGGATGCGGAGTGGCGAAGCCCGGATCTGTACGATTCCATGGACACCCTGTTCGACTACCTCACCGCCGTTCCGTTCCTCGCCCTCGATCAACCGGATGCGCTGAAAAAATCCTGTGAAGCGGCCTGGGAGAAGATCGACGACGGATATCTCCGTCATGTGGACCGTGATACCGCGCATCCCTATCCCTCTCCCGAACATCTCTTCCTGACCTGGCCAGGCATCCAACAGCGGATCGCGACGTGGCCCATGTTGGCTCTTGAGCCGCTGGCGGCTCCGGACTCAACCTGGAATCAGACTTTTTCGTTTTCCGCTCAAACGCCGGGAAGTATCGGACTCGGTATCAGGGGCACCGCGTTCAGTCAGACACTGAGCCTGTTAGAGGGGCTTCGGAACGAACAGCGGGTGGTGCTGGTGGCGCGAAGCCGTGGGCAAGTCGACCGTTTGCTCGCCTTACTCCGGGAGCACGATTTGCCCGCCGACCCGTGGAAGCCGACAGTCTGGTCCAGCCATAGGACCGGGAAGCTGCCGTTTTATGTTTTGCACGGTGATCTATCCTCAGGGTTTCTCTCGGGAGACCTTCGTCTCGCCCTCTTGACGGAAGAGGAGCTCTTCGCGAAAGGCGCCCGCCACAAACCGCAGCCGAAAAGCAGAACGGCGACCTTTCTCTCCTCCCTGGAAGATCTGAACGTGGGCGACTACGTCGTGCATGTGCAGCACGGCATCGCCAAATATCGAGGGCTCAAGCGTCTCTCGGTCCAAGATTTCGAGAGCGACTTCCTGATCCTCGAGTTCTCCGGCGGAGATACGCTCTACGTTCCTCTCGATCGGTTGAACCAGGTCCAACGGTACAGCGGAGCCGAAAACCATGTTCCACGGCTCGATCGCCTGGGCGGCACCAGTTGGGCCAAAACCACCGCGCGGGTGAAAAAAGATATCGAGGAGATGGCCCAAGAATTGATCGACCTCTATGCAAACCGCGAGCTGGTGAAACGGAATGCGTATGGCACGACCACGACCCTGTACCATGAATTCGAAGCGGCCTTCGAGTACGAAGAAACAGCGGATCAGCTCAGAGCCATCGAGGACATCGGCCGCGACATGGAATCCACCAAACCCATGGACCGGCTAATCTGCGGAGATGTCGGATACGGAAAGACGGAAGTGGCCATGCGCGCAGCCTTCAAAGCCGTGGAGCATGACCGCCAAGTGGCGGTGCTGGTCCCGACCACTCTCCTGGCCCATCAACATTATGAGAACTTTGCCGAGCGATTCGCGCCCTTTCCGATGCGCATCGCGTTGCTCTCACGATTTCAATCTCCCAAGGAAACCAAAACAATTCTCAAAGATGTCGCGGCCGGGACCGTGGATGTCGTGATCGGCACGCACCGACTGCTCCAGAAAGACGTGGCATTCCGGCAGCTCGGCCTCGTGATCATCGACGAAGAGCAATGGTTCGGCGTCAAACATAAAGAAAGGCTGAAGCAACTTCGCACCCAGGTCGACGTCCTGACGTTGACCGCCACGCCTATTCCGCGCACCCTCCAAATGGCGATGTCGAGCGTCCGGGATCTCTCGATCATCGACACTCCTCCCGCCGGACGATTGGCGATCAAGACGGAGGTGATCCGATTCAGCGACAAGGCGGTGCGGGACGCTATCCTGCGCGAACTCGGGCGTGGGGGACAAGTCTATTTTGTCCACAATCGTGTCGAAACGATGGAGCGGATCGGGGCATGGCTGCACCAGTTGATCCCCGAAGCGCGTATGGTCATGGCGCACGGCCAGATGGATGCCAGACCGTTGGAAGCCGTGATGCTGAAATTCGTGAAGCGCGAGGCGGACGTCTTGATCGCCTCGGCCATCATCCAGTCCGGACTCGACGTTCCCAACGCCAACACGATCATCGTCAATCGAGCGGATCTGTTCGGGTTGGCGCAGTTGTATCAGTTGCGCGGACGGGTCGGACGCGGCGGAGAGCAGGCCTACGCCTATTTCCTCATCCCTGATGAAGGCACACTCACCGGCGATGCGCAGAAACGATTGATCGCGATTCAGCAATTCACCGAACTCGGATCGGGATTTCGCATCGCCGCGGCAGATCTTGAGATTCGGGGGGCGGGCAATCTTCTGGGCAAACAACAGTCCGGCCACATCGCCGCGATCGGCTTGGATCTTTACATGCAAATGGTGGAGCAGGCTGTCCAGCGGTTGAAGGGGCATGTGATGGAGGAGGAGCCTGATCCGACTCTGCAATTCCCGGTTTCGGCGTTTATTCCGGAACAGTATGTGGCCGATCCGCACCACCGTTTGTCCCTCTATAAACGGTTGACGGCTTGTAGCCAAGTCGGCGAGCTGGCCCTGTTGCATGGGGAAATTCAGGATCGTTACGGCTCCCCTCCGGAACCGGTCGAACGACTGCTTGAAGTGATGCAACTCCGGATTCACGCCAAACGATTGCACCTGGCTTCGATCGAGGTGCACGGCCAAGGGGTCACGGTTGTGTTCCGCCCGAAGGCGGTCATCCCTGAGACCTCGGTCCACCGATTGATGGACCAGCTCAAGAAGCGGCTACGGTTCCTGAGCCCGACCTCATTCGAGATCCAGATGCGTCAGGACGACTGGCCGTCGCTTTTTTCGGAACTCAACGCAATCTTGCAAAGCCTTGATCTCTGTGATACCAAGACCATCCAGAAGGCACCGACTGCCTCTTAATCGAGATCCACGTGTGCCACGACATATGATGCCCTTCCGCATCCTGTTCTCCTGTCGAACATATTGTCTGCCGGGGCTGCTTGTCGGCATGTTGGCCGGTTTGGGACCGATGGTTGCGGGATGCGCCGAGCGGCAGGAAGAACCGGTCGTCGCCTTGGTGAACGGACGAGCCATCACTCAAACGGAATTCGACCTTCGGTGGGGTGAGCTCTCCAAGGCCACACGCTCCCGCTATGAGCAAGAAGGCGGTAAGCGAAGATTCCTGGACGAACTCATCACCCGAGAGTTGCTGATGCAGGAGGCCCGTCGCCGGGGCCTTGATCAGGACGATACGATTCGCGACAAAGCACAGCGGTATAAAGAGCAGCTGATTCTTGACGAACTGTTGAAAGACAAGCTCCAATCCAAGGTCGAGGTCACCCAGGCTGAACTCCACGCCTACTACGAAAAGCACGCCAGCCAACTCTTGGACCCCTTGAAGGCCAATGTCTCGTTGATGCTCCTTCCGAATGTGTATGCCGCCAGAGACTTGGAGGCACAGGTGAATCGAGGCGGGAGCTTTGCCAAGTTTGCGCTGCGATACTCGATCGACGACAAGACGAAAGCCAAGGGCGGCGAGCTCGGACCCTATCGAAAAGGACTGGTGCCCCCCGAAGTCGATACCGTCATCCATACCCTCAAAATCGGGATGGTCAGCGCACCGATTAAAACCGACAACGGCTATTACTTGGTCATGCTGACCCCTCTGGATGAAGCCATTATCCAAGCCGACTTGGCGACACAGGAACGGCTCCGCCAGGAATTATTGTCCGATAAGCGCCGCTCGCGATTCGAAGAAGTCATCGCCGATATTCGGGCCAATGCCGTGGTTCGCTTCGCCGGAGCCTCCCGCCATATCACCGAGGACACCAGTAAACATTGACCTGACTCGATTCCACAAGATTCTCTATTTCGTGTAGAATTGCCCGTTCCAGTTCTCTCAGGTGAAAGGATCATGAAACGCGTTTTACCGTCATTCGATCGGCTGGTCCGATTCAAATTGCCGTTGGCCTTGTTGGTGATCTCCACCTGGCTGCCGGCCTTGTCCCAGGCACATTTGCAGGATCGCATCGTCGCCATCGTCAATTCCGAATTAATCATGCTGTCGGATGTGAAGCGTGAATTTGAAACGGAGCAAGAGCGGCTTTCCCGTGAGCACCGTGGAAACGATCTTCCCCAACGGTTGAAAACAGCGGAATACATGGCCTTGACGAAACTCATCGAACGCCGATTGCAACTGCAGGAAGCCAAAGCCAAAAAAGTCGAAGTGTCCGACCTGGAAGTCAAGCAGGCGATTGAACAGATGAAGCGGCTAGGCCGCTCCTTCGACCTCACCAATGCGAATCATGTGCAGGCCGTGCGCGATCAGCTCCTCCTCACGAGAGTCGTGGACCTGCATATTCGCGGCAACATTACCGTCGGAGACTCTGAGCTCAAGCGCTTCTACCAAGAACATCGTGACCGATTCGCCCTTCCTGAAGAGTACCAATTGAGCCAGATCATCATTCACCCGCGTTCCTCGGATGGATTGGCCGATGCCTTGACGAAAGCCCGCCGAGCCATGGACGACTTGAAGCGGGGAGAGAAATTTGAAGAGGTCGCCATGCAGTATTCCGACGGCGCCAATGCCTTGCACGGGGGACGACTGGGATGGGTCCGACAGGGTGAACTCCTTCCCGCCATCGAACGAGCGGTCGCCCATTTAGTGCCGGGAGGAGTCTCGGACATCATCGAAAGCTCCGAGGGGATCCAGATCATCCGCATGGATGACCGAAAGCCGAAACAGTTTCGCCGATACGAGGACGCACGGCGGGAAATTCAGGACCTGGTCTACCAGCAGAAGAGCGATGACATGTACCAAGCCTGGCTCATTGAGCTCAAAAACAAAGCGTACATCGAGATCAAATTCGAACAAGTCGCCGAAAAAGCGCAGCCACAGTCTGTGCGTTCGACACCATAAGTAGCGATCACGCAATGTCCGCCGGACGCCTTCCGGCTGCCTCGCGTAGAGCTCCCCACAGCCGATCCCGTCCGTCCCCGGTCTCCGACGAATAGGGAATCAACAGTTCGCCGTCGGCCAGCCCCAGAGCACGGTGTGTCAGTCTCAGAGTGCGCACCCGTTCGCTGGGTTTCAACTTGTCGACCTTGGTCGCCACGACAAGGGGGTTCCGGCGGATCGAGCGGAGCCACGCGATGGTTTGACGATCCTGGTCGGTCACGACGCGGCTGTCCACCAACATCACAATCCCGAGGAGCGAGGCTCGACCGACGAGATAGTCTTCGATCAACGGTCCCCACTGGGTGCGGACGGATTTCGACACTCTGGCGAATCCGTAACCGGGTAGGTCCACGAGGTGGAATTGTGAAAGGTTCGGATCGGAAGTCGAGACGAGGAATACATTCACGGCTCTGGTCTTTCCTGGCGTCCGACTGACCTTGGCCAAGTCTCGGCGGTTCAGCAACGAATTGATCAACGATGATTTGCCCACATTAGAGCGCCCCACAAAGGCAATCTCATGAAGTTGACCGGACGGAAATTGTTCTGGAGTGACGCAACTTTTGATAAACTCAGCGGCGAAGATTTTCATGCCGACAGGCCGATCGATGGATGCAAGACGGAAGGCAACTTACAGTCCGACCTTTCTGCGTCACTACACATACGATCCTCCTCCACGCAAGTCAACCGGCCGACGCCGGGTCGCCCGTGTTCTTCTCTGGAGCAGCGG
>JAICUC010000017.1 GCA_025936075.1 Nitrospira sp.
CCAGTCGGGACAGCTGAAACTCCTGTGCGAGATCAGGCGGTGGTACCCGACCGTAATGCCCAGTCCCGTGATGATGTAGAGGAGCACGAACATCGTCCAATCGAGCCAGGTATATCCATAGACATATCCGAATAACGGAACACCAATGAGTGCGCTCATGGCGATGAGGCCGAACAGCAGCACCGTCACATGGACCGAGTAGGTGCGCTTAAGGCCGTTGGCAGACGCTGTTGTTGCTGTCATTGGGGTGTTGACGCGGGAAGGGGCATGCGGCTCTGATTCACTCAGACATTCCAGGATTGAGAGACGTCCAAATTTCAGGCACTTTATCAGGACCATGACAAAATAGCTACTGTGGAGACGCCGATACTCGTCCCTTGTTTGACATTGACAGCGGGCGGTAAGATTTCATATACATACTTGATCTGAACCAGTCTCGCCAGCGGATGGTTGCCAGCGAATAGTTGATTGTGTAGGGTTAGCAAAAATGGAGTTCAAGAGTTTCTACCCGGCTGATGGGAAAGGGCGGAAAGAGCAAGTCAGAGATTTAGGTGGTTGATCAATTACAAGGAGGCAGTCCAATGAAGAGTGCGCTATCAGTCATGTTTGGTGTAGCAGCCGTCGCGTTGGTCGCGGCGCCTCTCACCTCGTATGCGGGGGGGACGATCACCGGAAAAGTGACGTATGCCGGGAAGCCGGAGCAGAAAGAATTTCTTTTCTCAAAGTTTCCGAATCCCAAGTTTTGCCCTAAGAACCCCGACAAGAGCTTGATGGATGGGGATAAGCGGTTTCTCAAACAAATTGAGGTCAGCAAGGACGGTGGTTTGAAGGGAGCGGTGGTTGCCGTGGCCGACATCGAAGATAAGGCGTGGATGGATGGCTATACCGGGACGGAAGTTGTGGCCGCATTCTGTGAGTTTCAACCGTTCAGCGGTATTGTCGTCAACACTCGGCCCTTCAAGGTTGAAAATACAGATGCAGACCCTGAGGACCCGAAGTCCGTTGCCGGTGTGCTGCACAACCCGCATAGCTTCACGGTGAAGGGGTCGTCCTCGGCAACGGGGTTCAATATCGGTTTGGCTAAGAAGGGTGATAAGCTCGATAAGCCGGTGACCTTCCGTGGTGGCGCGGAAAAGGATGGGTATTTCCGGTTACAGTGCGATCAGCATGAGTTCATGCAATCGTTCTTCCTACCCGTGTCGAACCCACATTTTGCTGTGGTGAAAGACGACGGGTCGTTCGAGCTCAAGGACGTTCCGGCCGGCAAGCATAAGATCATCGCGTGGCATCCTTTTGCCGGTAAAGCCAAGAAGATCGAGTTCGAAGTCGATGTGACGGATGGAGGGACCGCCAACCTTAAGGCTGAAATCAAGTAAGCTCGGTTTAGATTCTTTTACGACGAAGGGCAGCGGCTGTGCCGCTGCCCTTCGTGTTTTCAGCCGCTTCTAGTCATATTCGTCACCTTGCCTTTCTCTTTCCGCAGTAGGTAAGATGCCATTTTAAAGCGTCAGCTTAGGGGATGGGTGTGTCACGAGAACTCTCACTCGCGGAAGTTTTTCAGCTTGGCTATTACTGGGAGACCAAAATCCTCCTGACGGCCGTGAAGTTGGATGTATTTTCCGCAATCGGTGAAAGACCGAAGGCGGTTCAGGACATCGCAGGTCGAATTCCAGCCGATGAGCCGACCTTGGCTCTCTTCTTGAACGCCCTCGTCGCGATGAAGCTGTTGACGAAGGAGAGCGACTTGTATGGCAACTCTTCGACGGCGTCGAAATACCTCGTCCGGCATTCGGCTCAGTACGTCGGCCATCTGCTTCTCTTGCACGATGCGGAGTGGAATAACTGGGGACAATTGGAGGAAACGATTCGGACAGGGCGACGGGTAGTCGATCGCCACGTCTTCGAGACCGATCCGGAGCTTGGAAGCAATGTGTTGGCGGTACTCAATCGCATCGGGCAGCAAAGCGGACCTGATTTTGCCAGACGATTGAAATTAACCGGATCGGAACGGCTGTTGGATCTTGGCGGTGGCGCAGGAACCAACGCCATCGCCTTTTGTCAGGTGTACTCTGAATTACATGCGACAGTCTTTGATCTCCCGACTACGTTGAAGTTGACGGAAAAGACGGTTAAGGACGCAGGGTTACAATCGCGGATCACACTCGTTTCCGGTGATTTCAATAGAGATCAACTCGGGGGTCCATACGAAGTGGTCCTGATGTCGGACATTCTTCACTATCAAACGTTCCCGATGAATCAGGATCTGGTCAAAAAGGCTTTTGTATCGCTGGCGCCGGGGGGGCGGTTGATCATGAAGGATCGATTCCTGGATGAGACTGGTACTGGCCCTGCTTGGACCACGGCGTTCACGATCCATATTCTTGTGAATACACAGCACGGGAGTTGTTACACATGCCGCGATGCCATGCACTGGATGACCACGTCGGGATTTGACTCAATTGTAGAATTGGAGAAGACGGCTGTTGTGCAAGGCCTGAAATCTCGTGAAGCATGAAGCGTTCTCTGTAAAACATGAACTCGATTTCGAGATGCGATTCTCGAACTGCGAGCGGCGAAGAGAAGAGCGATGGATTGGTTAAGAGAGCCGGGATTTTTTGGTACCCATGCCACAGCCGGCGCGGATTTAAGCCAGCTGATGGCCACGCTGTTTACCACTCTCTTTGTCGTTGGATGGCTCCAGGCTCGTAAGCGACAGGCAGATGTGCATCATTGGTTGATGCTGGGCGGAATGATTTCGATGCTCAGTTTCTTCATTGCCTATTATCTCTTCCGACAACTTGGCGTATTGGCGGTGGAGGGAAAAGAGGGATTCGGTGGCTCTCAATCGCTCTATGATTATGTCTTTATTCCGGTCCTCACGCTCCATATCATTCTGGTCATCATCGGCTTGGTCATGGCGGTGTACATGATTGTGCTGGACTTTCGCTCTCAACAATTTGTTGACGGCGTTCGGTCTCTCCGGGAATCGCGGTTGCTCACGACATGGAAGAAAATCGGACTCATTTTCGGCGGAATTGCCGTGGCGGTGCTCGGGTTGTTTTTTTCGCGTGTGGCGACCGCCGGTTTTTCAATGCGAAAGCTGGAGGTGTACCTCGTCTTTCTTATGGTGGTCGCATTTGTGTTCGTGATTGAGATGACGATTCAACGGATTTGGCCTGATGGAGCACGGCGGCATCGTGCACTCGGCCGATTTACGATGGTCATTTACTGTGTTCTATTTGTCACGGGGAGCTTTACCTACACCATGTTGTATATCCTCTATCCTGGGAAGATTGGGTAAGCTATTACGATGCTCACCTGCGGCTGTGGTCGATGGATGCATACGGAAGGAATTGAAGAACATGACGGTGAAAGTGGTGCCCCGCAATGGTTCATCCGATCGGAATGCAAAGGCTGTGGTCTGAAGGTCGGAGTCGACGTGCCGGAGGGGCAGACGCATGGACTTGTCGATCGATTGATGTGGACTGATGAGGCATTGCACCGGCTGGATCGTCTCCCGCCCTATGTGGGAACTCTCCTTCGGAAGGACGTTGAGCAAGATGTTCGTCAACGTGATTCTCTGGTGGTCTCTTACGATGCGTTATTGCGTTCCCAAATCGGTGAGCGAATTGAATGGGAGCCTGAGGCGGAGCGGCGGTTGGAAAAAGTACCGGCTCCGGTCCGCGCCATGGCCAGAATCGAACTGGAGCGCACGGCTGCGGATCGAGGATTGTCTCGTATCACCGTGTCGCTGATGGAAGAAGTGAAGGCGAAATACTTTGGGATGGGCGCTTCAAAATAGCAACGAGTGCTGAGGACTGAGTGCTGAGAAGGAGAAAAAAATGAAACGAATTATTTTTCCTACTCAGTCCTCAGTTCTGTTGCCTTAGTCCTGGACATTATGCTGCATCGGATGGCTTTGCGGGTTCTTCCGAGTTTAAGTTTGGCGGTCACGGAAGAGAACGTGCGCAAGCAGAAACGGATCGTGATGTTTGTTCCCGGATTGATCGCGTTCGGGGTATATCGTCTCGTCAAGCATCTCGTTCCAATCGCAGATCCCCTCGTATTGTTGACCGTCAGTAGTCTGGTGGCAACAATCACCTCGCTCCTGGCCTATCGGGTTGGTCGGTCCGCCCCGTGGTCCGTCATTGTCCGCCAAGATGGAGCGCGTCTCCTGAGCTGGCTTGCCGGATGGATCGGAGCCGTGTATGGCATTCAGCTTTCATTGTTGGTTCTGACCCTGTTATGGGTCATGAATTACGATTATCTTCAACATCCTGATGGGCCGGCCATGATGGCGATCATCATCTCCTGTACAGCTGTCGCGCGGGACGCATTTGAAATCGGACATGTGCGCAAACTTTCCATATTGGGACGGCCGTTTCTCACGTTCCCTGACGGAGTGCAGTTTCGTGCCCTGGTGCAACGTCGGGCTTGGCAATGGGGACCCTGGGTTGTGGTGGGTCTTGGTATGGGTGCGATTGCCTCGTTGTCGGGGATGGCCATCGCGGATGCCCAAGGGGCCGCGTTGGCTCAATTGTTGAGTGTGACAGTCCTCGGCGGCGGTCTGACGCTCTGCGCCTATTTTGACGGACTTTATCCATCTAGGTCATGGGCCCATACGCTCCGGCAGACCGCGCCGAGTGAACTATTGAAATATTGGTGGTGGCCTGGGATGGCTTTTGCCTCAACCTATTATCTCGTGACGATGGGACTGTTATTGTTTGTCGTGAGGCAACCGATGATGACGCCGGGCTCAGCCGCCATGATGGGCGCGTTGGTTACGGCAATGATGGGCTTGTACGGATACTATTTGGGTGATCGCCGTCATGTGGAGGATGAACAGGCCCCACAACTATCGAGTGGAATGCTACGTTGCCCGTTTGTGATGGGGATTCTTGGAAAGACGGTCAGAACTGACGGTGCGGCCGGAGAGTTAGTACTCGGCAAGACCGGAACGAAGGGGTAGATGTATGGGGCAAGGATTCAGGTTGAAACGTTTCGCGATCGGTATCGTAATGGTCGCGATCGCCATTGGATGCTCGTGGAATGGGCTCACTCTCGCGTTTGCGGAATCGTCGACGGATGTGTACTTCGGCATTGAGGGAACTCCGCAGGGACCGGCGGCTCCCACTCCTCATGAAACGGTCTATCCGCGTATCGGCTCGTTAGACAGTCGGCTGTTGGTATGGTTTGTGACACAGCAACATACCTATTTCGGAGGATTCGTCCTTGCCCTTCCCTTATTTTGCGCGTTGCTCGAGTTCCTCGGGCTAGTCACCAAAAAGCCGGCCTTGGCGCTTCGCTACGATGGTCTGGCGAGAGATCTCGCGAAAGTGGCGGTCTTGGCGCTGTCGGTCACGGCGCTCATCGGCAGCGTGATGCTGACGATGTTCATCACGCTGTACCCAAGTTTCATGACCTATATGGGCGGGACGTTTAAGGGCTTCATGCCGGTCTACGCCGCCGTGTTCCTCGGGGAGACGCTGCTGCTGATCGTCTATTACTATGGTTGGAATCGGATGACGGATCGGGGCATGAAGTGGATCCACGCCGCGATCGGCATTCTAACGAACATTGTGGGGACCCTGTTATTGGTGATGGTAAATGCCTGGTCGGCCTTCATGATGTCGCCGGCCGGGGTGGATGCTCAAGGGCGATTTTTAGGAAATGCTTGGCATCTTCTGCATTCTGCGCTCTGGAATCCTCTGAACGTCCATCGCTTCCTTGCAGATATCATGTCCGGTGGGGCGGTGGTGCTGGCCTATGCCTGTTATCGGTTTTTTACCAGCAAGACCGACGAGGAGCGCGCCTATTTCGATTGGGTCGGATACATCTTCCTGTTTGTCACGGTATGCGCGCTCATTCCCATGCCGATCGCCGGCTACTGGCTGATGAAGTCAGTGTTTGTGTTTCGCCAAACCATGGGTGTGACCATGATGGGTGGACTGCTCACGTGGCTGTTCGTGGTTCAGGCTCTCCTCATCGGTGTCCTGTTCTTGGGAATCAACTATTACCTCTGGCAAAGTATGGCACGGATCAACGGGGGCGAGCGCTATCAGCCGTATTATCAATTTCTGCTGGGTGTATTGATGCTGGCCCTCTTTATTTGGCTGACACCGCACACCTTGTTGATGTCTGCGAGCGAAGTGAAAGCAATGGGAGGCGCCCAGCATCCCGTCGTCGGCAATTACGGAGTCATGTCGGCCAAAAATGGCGCCGTCAACATCCTGATCCTCGTCACTGCCCTCAGCTTTTTGTACTATCGCCGAGCGAATCGAACCATGACCATTTCATGGGTCAGGACTGGAAACATGCTCATCACGGTCCTGTACGTGGTCGGCGCTTTGAACGTCATCTGGTTGTCGGTCTATGGGTTCTACTTGCCGGCGAAAATACGCGTCGGTCTTTCATTCCCACAAGCGTTCACGACGTTGACGGTGATTGTGGCCGGCATCATCATCAACCGCTTGATGCTGAGAAGGTCGACGGTTCGCGGTGCGATTCAATGGGGGAAAATTCCGGTGCGCGGCATGGTCGGATTGTTCGGATTAGCGGCGGCTTTCAGCTGGGTGATGGGATTAATGGGATACATTCGTTCTTCGGGACGGTTGTCTTGGCATGTCAGTGAGCTGATGGCCGATGTTTCGCCATGGGCCTATACCCCAGATCTTCAATTTGTCGCGAAGATGGTGACGTTTAATATGGTGGTGTTTTGGACGGCGGTGCTTACTCTGTTCTGGATGTGCCAGCGTGGACAGCAGCCGGTGATGGATGAAGAATTTCGAGAGAAACAGGTTCCACTGCTCGCGCCGGTTCCATCTCAAGAATCATAGAAAGGGAATAAGCATATGGGACACCGTGTGCCGCTGTGTGTCGTTCTCAGTGTCCTGCTCAGTGGTTTTATCGGTCAGACTATGGTTGCCCAGGGGCAACCGTTGGTGCTGGAGGATTTTCAAGCGAAGGAAGCGGACGGGTTTCCTTCTCTGTGGGATCATGAGAATCAACGAAGCCAATCAAAAGGTCGGGAAGCTTATAAGGTGCGGTCCGAGAACGGAGCAAACTTTTTGTCTGCGATGGATGCAGGCCAGCGGATTAAAAAGAAGAAGATCGACTGGGATCCCAAAGCCTATCCCATCCTGACATGGCGGTGGCGCCTGAATAAGGCGGTACCGGGAACGGAACCTCTCGCCGCCGTCTATGCCTCGCTCGACACCGATCTCCTGTTTATTCCGGTTTTTACGAAATATGTGTGGAGCGGGTCGAAACCGGATGGCACCGTGACGGAAGGCGGCATGTTCAGCGGCTCCGAGATCGTCGTGCAGACTGGGACAAAGGAGGTCGGACAGTGGTTTGAGGAACGGGTGAATGTGTACGAGGACTTCAAGCGAATTCATCAGCATGAGCCGGCGGAGAAGGCATGGGGAATCTCCATTATCGCGGCACCTGGTGTGGAGATCGATTTTGGTCCGCTGATCGCGACTCCCATCAAATAGGGATGTGTCTTTCCCCGCTCTGCATATGGAACTCTGCCTCTGAAAGACCGATGTGGTGGCAAGAGAAAAGGACATTTGACATCGCACTAGGGATAACCGTGATGGGTACCGTCGGTACACTGATCGGGATGACCATGGGTGGTGGGTTAATGCCGGTCGCCATCCTGGTGGGGATTGTTCTTGGCATCGTCATCGGCTTTCTCGGCGGACGTCGATTTCTCATCAGTATCCTGATCGGGACGGTGCTGGGAGGCATGCTGGCCTGGATGTTGGCAGATATTGATCGGATCTGGATCGGCGCAGGTGCGGGAGCCGCCATGGGTGGATTCCTTGGCGTCCAGATATCAATGTTGCTCGATGTGCGTGCTGCCAAGAAGGCGGCATCGGAAAAGGGTGAGACATCGGCATCGTATCGGTAATTTGTGCGGGCTGTAGAGGTGTCCGTGGAAAACAAGGGTGTTTTAGTCGGATCCATCGTTTTTGTGTTTGCATCGTTTTTTCTCATGATCGGCCTGCTGGCTTATGAGTCCTATAAAGCAAAGCAAATGAAGCAGCTGGCCGTATCAGTGAAGTCGGAAGCTCGACCGACGGTGAACAGTCTGCCGGCTCACGATTTCTCGATGTATAAGACAAAAATCGGAGATGAGGGCCGGGAAATGGTGCAGATCCCCGAAGGTCCTTTTACGATGGGGAGCAATGAAGGGGATCCGGATGAGGCTCCTGAGCATCAAGTGTATCTTAAGGGATTCTATCTCGACCAAAAAGAAGTCACCCAAGAGGAATATATGCGGTTCGCGAGGATGACCAAGCGCGCTATGCCAAGAATCGAGGTGTTTGACGACGATCAGTCAAAAATTTTGAAGCCGGAATTGGCTGCCATGAGTGTTTCCTGGGACGAGGCGGCCGCCTACTGCAAGTGGGCCGGCAAACGACTTCCGACGGAAGCGGAGTGGGAGAAGGCCGGTCGTGGCGAAAGCAAAAAAAAATATCCGTGGGGAAACGAATTCGTCACCAATGCCGCCAATGTGGATGGCAGCGAGGATGGGTATAAATATCTTGCTCCCCCGGGGTCCTTCGATGCAGGACGGAGTCCCTACGGCCTGTATGACATGACGGGGAACGTAGCGGAATGGGTGGAGGATTCCTACAGCGAACACTACTACCAAAAATCACCGTTTCGTGATCCCAAGGGGCCGGAGAACGCGGATCTCAAAGTTGTGCGCGGTGGCTCATGGCGGGAAACCGAACACAATGCGAGACTGTCAAAGCGATTTACGGCCAAACATTGGCGGACGGATGTGACGATCGGTATGCGTTGCGCGAGCGATCTGGATCAAGCCGAGAAGTAGTCCTGCGTCATAGCCTGGTATGCTGGAAACCAAGTTCAAGGTTGTTTTCTTGCTTGTCGTGTTGGCTTGTGCCGCTATGCCCATTGTTGCTATTTTGCGAGGGACTACCCTCACGCCATATGAAGAGCCCGTGTCAGGAGCCGGTTCTGATGTTGAACCGACATCAGAGAGCGTTTCTGGAGAGGAGCCTATTCCGGATGGGATGGTGACGATTCCGGCGGGGCCTTTCATTCGTGGAACTGAGGGCGGAGGGTTTGATGAGCAACCACAGAGAACCATCCACTTGGATGTGTTTTCTATCGATCGGTATGAAGTGACGAATTATCACTATCAGCAGTTCGTCCTGGCGACCGGCCATCGGAAGCCAGGGCTACCTGCGCGTTACGCCAAGAGCGGTGGAAAGATGAAAGGAACAAATCAGCCGGTCGTCTATGTGTCGTGGGATGATGCGACGGAGTATTGCCGCTGGAAAGGGAAGCGACTTCCGACGGAAGCGGAATGGGAAAAGGCGATGCGGGGTAGTGACGGAAGGCTCTGGCCATGGGGCAACAAAGAACAGGCCAATGGCGCCAACTGGGCCCGAGTGAAGGATGGGTATGAGGTATCGGCCTCGGTGGGAAGCTTTCAGGCTGACGAAAGCCCTTATGGAGTGATGGACGGAGCGGGCAACGTCATCGAGTGGGTAGACGATTGGTACGGTGAAACATACTACAAGAGTTCGCCTGAACAGAACCCACCGAGTCCTGAGTATGGTACCTATCGAGTGCTTCGTGGCGGAGGTTATACGACGACCGGAGGAGATATTCGAATCACTAGTCGAAGCAAGATGATGCCGGACTTTCGAGATGAGACGATCGGGTTTCGCTGTGCAATTTCAAAAACAGGAATGAGTGAAGAGGCGAAGAAAAAAACCGGAGATGAATTTACAGAAAATCAAAGTAGTAGAGAATCAAAAACACGGCCAAAATGATATTGACAACCATGCCGGCCAAAACTATAATGTCAAACACTTTTGAGTTTTTTGTCACGGGTTCTCCTATTTGATTCGCCCGCAAGCGACAAAATTTGATAACACAGGGTGGGATGTCTGTCAAGAAACTGTAGTTTTTTGGATGTCTCATAATTCTATATTCTATTTTTGAAACAGGAGTGATGGGACGATGGCAACGGCTGCACCTGACAGCGAAATAAAGATAAAAATCGGCAAGATGATTTTTTACATCACCTGCGCCGTCGGACTATGGTTTTTCTACTGGTTTGCTGGAATCCAATGTCCCTGCTGAGATCGTGAATCTCGCCTAAACCACAGGGCTCTGGTTCGCAGTTCAATCAACAGATGGCCAGGTAAGCAGAGGAGAAGAGCAAAATGAGTGCGTTGAATAATCCTGTCATTGCAGTGATTGTCTCTCTTGTTATTGCTGTCGGCTATTTTACGTTTGTTGACCATTATTTAATGGATATGCAGGGGCTCGACTACTGGTACCTATTCCGCAAGTAA
The DNA here is from genome assembly GCA_025936075.1 of Nitrospira sp. Lineage (GTDB taxonomy): Bacteria > Nitrospirota > Nitrospiria > Nitrospirales > Nitrospiraceae > Nitrospira_D. The sequence goes on from JAICUC010000017.1 coordinate 10,344, forward strand.
GTCTGCGAGGTAGGTAGAGGGTAGTAGTCGGGTCATCTGGTCAGGTTGTAACTTTAACGAAAGTGTATCTAGGGAGGTATTCCATGGCTCCATTAACGGGCAAGCGCGTGTTTTCGATCATGGCGCTCTGCATGATGGTCGGCCTCCTTCTGCTCCCAATCGTCATAGCTCTACCTTCGCCGGCTATCGGTGAAGAGGCTCCTGCTGGCGATACGGCGAAGAAGGATGGAGATAAAGTTGAGAAAGGTCGGGATGTTTATTACAAGACGGAGGGTATCGTAGTCGGCGCTCCCGCTCCTAAGACCACGGATGGCCCCAAGGACTATCCGCGATACAACTTCGAAAGTCGTGTCTTGATCTGGTTTGCCAACCAACAGCATCTTTATTATGGCAGCTTCGTGTTGGCGGTACCGATTTTCTGCATGATCATTGAATTTATGGGCGTCGTGACCAAGGACAAGGCGCTTGCTAAGCGTTACGATCAACTGGCCTATGATTTTATTAAAATCAGTCTCACGGCCTACTCTCTCACGGCTATTCTTGGTGGCATTCTGATATTTACGTTTCTGACTCTGTACCCAGCGTTCTTCGGGTATCTCTCCAGCATATTCCGTCCAGTCATGCACATCTATGCGTTGATGTTTGTGGCTGAGAGCGGAACTCTCTATATCTATTATTATGGCTGGGACAAGATGAAGGAAGGTTTTCTGAAGTGGATTCATCTGAGTATGTCGGTGGTCTTGAATATCATCGGCACGCTACTCATGTTTCTGGCGAATTCTTGGATTGGATTCATGATGTCGCCCGCCGGTGTCGATGAGCAGGGTCGATACCTTGGAAATATCTGGCATGTGATCCATACCGCATTGTGGAACCCGCTCAATCTTCATCGCATCCTGGGTAATATGGCGTTTGGCGGTGGAGTGGTCGCCGCTTATGCCGCGTATAAGTTCCTGGCAGCGAAGACTGATGAAGACCGCGCGCACTACGATTGGATGGGTTACATCGCAATGGCGCTTGGCGTGGCCTTCTTGATTCCGCTACCTTTTGCCGGCTATTGGCTCATGCGCGAAGTGTATGCATATCGTCAGCAGATGGGAATCACTTTGATGGGCGGTTTGCTGGCCTGGTTATTTATTATCCAGGCCACGATGATCGGGATTCTTTTCCTAAGCTCCAACTACTATCTTTGGCAGGCAATGGGCCGCATGCGTGGTGCGGAGAAGTATCAACGGTATATTAAATATCTCGTGTTTCTACTCATCTGTGGATTTTTGGTTTTTATTACGCCGCACACCATGGTTATGACGCCGGCTGAATTGAAGGCCATGGGAGGACAGCAGCATCCGGTGCTGGGTAACTTTGGAGTTATGTCCGCGAAGAATGGCGGCATCAATGTGATGATTACGACCACAGTGTTGAGCTTCATCTGGTACATGCGAGGTAATAAAGTCTCGACGGTATCATGGGCGAAGTTCGGAAACATCTTCATGGGCGTATTCTTTGCCTGCGCGTACATCAACATCATCTGGCTCGCAATTTACGGGTATTATATTCCGGCGAACGTGCGGGTCGGTTTGTCTGTCCCTCAAGTGGCGACGACTTTGTCGTGTCTCTTCTTTATGTTCGCGCTGAACAGTGTGATGATGAGAGGGGCAAAGCAAATGGGGCCGATTGAGTGGGGCAAGATTTCCGTCCGCTCACAGTATGCCCTCATCATGTTGTCGACCGCGTTCACCTGGATGATGGCATTAATGGGCTATATCCGCTCTTCCGTTCGTCTGTTCTGGCACGTCAATGAGATCATGCGGGATAATTCCCCTTGGGCCTATACTCATACGGTAGGATTCGCTGCTAACATGATTTCTTTCAATGTGCTGTTTTTCTGGATCAGTATCCTTTTCGTCTTCTGGATGGGTAGCTTGTCGGCGAAAAAGGTTCCGGTAGAGGCAAGGGCGGGTATTCCGGGGGGTGTCCCGCAACCGGCTCCCGCTGCTGGTCACTAATTAATGTCTATTAAGGTTTGCTCAAATAGCGGGGGAAGTTCTCTTCCCCCGCTGTAGCTGTAGGAGGTCAAGACCTTGGGTAACCTGATTGCTGAAACGCTCTCGTCAAGTTGGATGGCTTTGGCTATCCTTGCAGGTCTGATGGTCTATTTTCAGGTGTCTATCAGCGATCCTGCTGCAAAAAAGCGCGCGGTGTTCAAGACATTCATCGGAATTGTTTCTTGCTTCTTTTTGTTCATGGCGATCGTCAATTACAAAACGAATTTTTATGGCGAAAGCCGTTTGCTGCCGGTGTCTCTTGTGACGATTACGGTGACGACCTTCGTCATGGCGTTGTACTTTACCAATCTCAGTGCAATGTTGAAGGTCGGCGGGTTCATGTTTTTTGTGGCTGCGTTCCTTTCGGGCTATGGGAACTGGCTTCCGCAGGTCGAAGGTGGGTTTCCGCCGGTAGAAGAGAAGAAAACGTGGGATTCGATGTCTTCGCAACAGCTGGCTGATGAAGGTGAGAAGATTATCTTTGGAGGTGTCGGGAAAAACAAGGAACAAGGCGCTATCGGCAAGGGACAATGCCCCCTTTGCCACGCGTTCCATGCGGGCATGCTCGGAGAGCGGGCGCCTAACCTATTGGGCCTTCCCACTCGAGGGAAGGAGCGGTTGGATGACCCCAAATACTCCAAGGGTAACCCATCCAAGCGTGAATACGAAGTCAAGGAAGCGTTCGCTGGTTCCGGAACTGCAGAAAACTCACAAGAGTACATTGCGGAATCGCACGCTTGTCCGAGCTGTTATGTGGTTTCAGGGTATGGCGTGAAGGGGACGAATGACAAACAAAGTCCGATGCCGGCTATTCATAAACCGCCAATTTCGCTCAGCCTTCAAGAGCTCGCAGCTGTAGACACATGGATGTATGTGCGTGAGGGAATAGAGCCTCCCCCCTTCGAAGAGATTGTAAAGTCGTACGAAAAGTTCATCCCGGAAGCAGACCGTCCTAAGATGGCCGAGGACAAGCCAGCAGGAGCTACTTCGTTGATGGCTGATGGGTCGGAACCGGTTGATCAGATTTTTGCCAAAGCACAGTGCGTGTCATGCCATACGATTCCGGGAATCCCTGGAGCCATGGGTACGATTGGTCCCAAACTTGAAGAGGGCACAACTGCTGCCCAACGCATAAAGGACCCTACGTATAAGGGCACGGCAAAATCACCTGCCGAATACATTATGGAATCAATTGTGGATCCCAGCGCCTATGTTGTAAAGCCTTTCCCGGATAATACGATGCCGAAAGTCTTTGGGCAAAAGTTGAGCGCGGGTGCGTTGAAAAAGATTGTCGATTATTTGTCGCAGGTGAAGGCCGGAGCGCCGCCACCAAAGATTTCGTAGCCTCCAGCTGCCTGTTACGCGGAGAGCAAAGGGAGTTTTCCAATGAAAGCGTTGTTAATGTGGGTCGGTGCCTTGATTGGAGTAGCGGGAATTCTCCTGCTGGCGGGGATGATCTTGAATGTTGTGCCCTCGAGCGCTGTGCGTTTAGTCGAAGGTTATATGCCGATGCAGATGCTTTTTGAGCTTACATGCTTCGTCGCCGGCTTTGCAGGATTGAGCTACGTGATGAGCGCTATGGGCATGCCGTTTCCTCGTTTTTGGCAAGGAATCGGGTTCTGGGCCTTCATACTGCTTTATCTGAAATATCGCGTCTATCCACCGATTCCCTTCAGCGTCCGCGCCATGTATGGCACCGTGTCTCTCGTCGCGGTCTTCATGTGGGTCTCGGCTAGTGAGGAAGATTGGAAAAAATTCAAGCAGCCCATCATGAACGTGTTGGACGCACAAACCGGGATGAACAAGCTTTTGCGTTACGCGTATCTGGTACTCCTTCCAATTCTTATCGGTGGATTCTCTTACAACGCAATGATGCCGAAGTCCGAAGAACCCATTGAGTTAAGAACGGTTCACCCGGCACCACCGGCTAGCACGAAGGTCCATGGTAAGACCTATACATTGCAGACTTCGCAAAATCCATATCGGGTAAATCAGGAAGGGAAATACGATCAGGAGTACACGAACGCGAATATTGTCGAGCAAGGTATGGGTCGATTGATGAAACCCAATGCCAATCCGTGGGATGACAAAAATCAAGGCTATCTGAAGTATGTACGTGAAGGCGGAGAGATATTCTTTCAAAATTGTCATTTCTGCCATGGCGATAACCTGAACGGCCGCGGGCTACATGCCTTCGCTTTCAACCCGATACCTGCAAACTTCACCGACCCAGGTACTATTGCTCAGCTGCAAGAAACCTTTATATTTTGGCGTGTTTCCAAGGGTGGTATTGGGTTGCCCAACGAAGGATTTCCATGGGCATCGGTTATGCCTCCCTGGGAACAACATTTGACGGTTGATGAAATTTGGAAAGTAATTTTGTTCGAATATTGGCACACCGGCTACTATCCACGGACCTGGGATTAGTCGCCATACTCTTAGGAATGCCAAACCCGACATAAGAAATAATGAAGATGAGGCTAAACATGATGGACAGCATAACTCAGAAGGCCGGAATCATAGCGGCTGCTGCCTTCGGAGTCGTTCTGGTGTCTAGTGCAGGCTATTCGATTGTTTCAGCACAAGGGCTCCCTGAAGGTTTTAAGAAGGGGGATCTCGCTCCTGAACCGTCGGCAGAAATGATTGAAGCGGGAAAGCGAGTCTATTTCACCAAATGCGTATGGTGCCACGGAGTGGATGGTGCCGGTGACGGACCGGGAGCCGACCGCCTCTGGCCTCGCCCGCGGAACTTCAATCAAGGGACTTTTAAAATTCGCCACACTGCGAGTGGCGAACTTCCACTCTTTGACGCTAAAAAACCTGTCCCTGGTCAAAACGATCTCTTTGAGACGGTTACCCATGGTTTGCCAGGATCTGCGATGCCACCATGGGAAGGCATCTTAACCGAAGAACAACGTCTACAAGTCTTGTCTTTTGTTACAACGCAGCTGGTTAAGGATCGGAAGTTCACCGATAAGCAATCGGAAACCCAGACCGTGCTGCAGCTGACTGATCTTAAACCAAAACCTGCGACTGACGAGAGTAAGAAGCGCGGTGGCGAATTAGTTGTCGAAAGGAAGTGTGTTGAATGTCACGGAATGGAAGGGCGTGGTGATGGAAATGCCTTCAATCTGAAAGACGATTGGGGGTTTTCGATCCAGCCGGCTGATTGGCACAAGTGCTGGAACTTCCGAGGTAGTCGTCAAGATCCGTACAATGTTGCCAATATCTTCCGAACATTCTCGACTGGTGTTAACGGCACTCCAATGCCATCATTCGCTGATAACACCACAGTTGATGAGCGTTGGGACATCGCAAATTTCGTCAATTCACTGTGCGAGAGAGACTCGCTGGGTAATCCGCTTTCAATTGATCCACTGACTGACAAGCCGAAGATCAATTTCGTAATTCCATCCGATATGGTCGAAGGAGAAATCCCGACCGACATCGGACATGAGGCCTGGCAAAAAGCTCCGAAGCGTTACGTGGCTATGGGGGGGCAGATTACCCACAAGCCGAGAAACTTTGTGAATCGAATTGACGATATCTGGGTGCGGTCGCTCTATAACGATAAGTCAATCGTCTATCTCCTCGAGTGGGATGACCGGACGAAGAGTGTGGCTGAAGGCAAGCTTCCATGGGCCCCGACTCAAGTCAATATTGATGTCAAAGAGCAGGATCCAAAGACTGGTGAGGAAGGGTCAATCGCAGCGCACCAAAATAACTACACGGTGTACAACGATGCGATCGCTATTGAAACTGCTGTGAAATGGAAAGAGCTACCGGCACCGATCAAGCCTCGCTATCTGTTCGGGACGAACGACCAATTCCCGGTTGATATCGTCAAGTGGGAGGCCGACGGATCTCTCCGCGCGTTCAAAGGTACGGGCTGGGATAAGGATTTCGAAGAACGTGATAACTATGAAGAGAGTATGAAGCTCTTAAAAGGTGAATGGAAGGACGGTCGCTGGTATGTGATGATCCAACGTCCGCTGGGGAATAAGAAGGACCAAGATTATGACGAAGATACCTTCTTCGAAGTAGGACAATACATTCCGACTGTGTTCTTCGCATGGGATGGCCATAATGGCGATGCTGGACGAAAGATGGCGGTCTCCGCCTTCTTTTACACATTCATGAATCCCCCGATTCCCCGAGAAACATATATCTATCCGGCGGTCATTGCCGTCGGAGTTGTATTGCTGGAAGGATGGGTTCTGACTCGTCGTGCCAACAAGAAAAAAGGTAAGACGCTGTAGCATTTCTTAGAGACACGCTTCAGTGCAGTCAAGTGCTAGAGGGGGTGGGGAGACCTACCCCCTCTTTTTTTTAAAATAAGTCATACGTTCATGATTGCTGATGTGACGGGCGTACTCCTGGCCGGTGGAAAAAGCAGGAGGATGGGAGAAGACAAGCGATTTATCCTTGTCGGTCAGCGGACCCTCTTTGAGCGGAGCTGCGCTGTTCTCTGTGATGTGTTCGAGCAGGTATGCGTCGTCATTGCTCAAGACAGTCCGTCGTTACAAGCAGACGTACCGGTGGTCCGCGATCTTATTCCGGACTGTGGAAGCCTTGGGGGATTGTACACAGGTCTTCGTTGGGCGAAGAGCCAACATATTTTCCTCACGGCCTGTGATATGCCGTTCCTGAACCCGGATGTCGTTCGGTCTATGGTTCGACTGAAAGACCAGGCTGATATTGTCATCGGTCGTTGGGCCACCCGGCTGCAGTCAACCCATGCGGTGTATGGCCGAGGCTGCCTTCCCGTTATTGAGGAAATGATCGCCCTCCACAATAAGAAGATTCACAGCATGATAGATCACCCCGCTCTTCGCGTGCGCGTGATTGCCGAAGAGGAGATCAGGCAAATCGACCACGATGGGCATTCCATGTTCAACGTCAATACGCCATCCGATTTGGAACAGGCTCGATCGGTGCACGATGCCGGTACGGGTCTCGGATCATAGTGTTTTGAGGAGACAAGTGAAACGCACTATCCTTATTGTTCATCCTGGTGCGCTTGGGGATGTTCTGCTGGCTGTTCCGGCAATAAGGAACCTAAGCATGAAGTTTCCTCAACATGAGACCGTACTCATAGCTACTGCAGCCGTGGGCCGACTACTATCGGAATGTGGAGTGATTGACGAGTGGATTCCATTGGAAGGGCAAGCGTGTCTAGGATTGTTTTCAGACACGTTATCAGTCACAGAAGAATTACAATCATGGTTGAACCGATGTGATGTGGCTGTGGTCTGGACGGAAGACAAAGATGGCGCTCTTGGTTTCTTATTTCAAAAATTGTGCATAGCGTTGGTTCAGATTCAATCGCCATTTTCTCCGGTATTGCGGGCGAGGCATCAGAGCAACCGTTTTCTTGAGACGCTGGGTGAAACGGCGGGAGGTTTTTCATTGGAGAGAACGGTACAAGTTCCTCCCCATCTCTTGGAGCAGGGTAAAGACTATCTTGGGGCGCTGAGGATCTCGCGCGACCGATCGCTGGCCCTTGTACACCCAGGGAGTGGAAGCGTTCATAAATGCCTTGAACCCAGAAGAATGGCCTCGCTGATTGAACAGCTGTGGCGAGGAGGGCTGTGCCCGCTGATCTTGGAGGGACCGGCTGATCGGGATGTCGTGCATCATGCACTGCAGTTTGTGAGTAAGCCACCCATCGTTCTCAGAGACCTTCATCTTTCCCAGCTTGCAGGAGTGCTTGCGTGCGTCACATTATATATCGGTCATGATTCTGGTGTGACCCATTTGTCTGCTTTATTGGGTGTACCGACTATTGCCTTATTCGGTCCGACAGACTCCCAACGGTGGGCGCCGCATGGTCGCCATGTGACGATCCTACGTGGGGAGCCTTGTCTCTGCGACTCGTGGGAAACAGTCACAAAATGTGTGGAGAAGCCCTGTCTTCAAGTGCCGGTCGAAGAGATTTTGATCGCATCGACTTGCATAGGGAATGAGCAGTGCAAACCCTCGTAATTCCACGTGAACCGCCTTGTCTCTGCCTACCTCGTGTGATAAGGTGGCGCGTTAATTTCCTTTCTTTTGATAAAAACTTAGAGGAATTGTTGTGTCTCAAGGACTCGTGCAAGAGAGAGTAACAACGGCTCTACTTGGCGCCCTCAACGGCGCGAGGCTGAAAGGGCAGTTGAAGACGACCGCGTGGCCCACTCTGACTCTTGACGCGCCAAAACGACCGGAATGGGGAGACCTCGCTTCTACAGTGGCGATGTCTTTAGCTTCCTCTGAGCATAAAGCACCGCATGATATTGCTCAGATCATCGTAGAAAACCTTTCGCAGGGAGAGCAGCTGTTTGATCGAGTTGAAATCGTCCGTCCCGGTTTCTTGAATCTTACGGTTAAACCGGCCCTCTGGCAGGAGGTTCTTCGTGAAATCGAATTACAGGGGGTTCGCTATGGCCGGGCACTGGTCGGAGCCGGTCGTCGAGTGTTGATTGAGTATGTGAGCGCCAACCCGACCGGTCCGTTGCATGTCGGCCATGGCCGTGGTGCGGCGGTCGGGCACGCAGTTGTCCGGTTACTGAATGCGATCGGATACGATGCCGTAGGCGAATACTATATCAACGATGCAGGACGACAGATGAAATTGCTGGGCGCGTCCGTTTATGCTCGTTATCAAGAGTTATCCGGGCGGACTGCCGAGTTTCCTGAGGACGGCTATCATGGTTCATACATCACAATTGTGGCACAGCAGATCAAGGAGCAACTCGATCTCGTAGCCGGTGAACTGACTCCTGCCGATCTGGAGACTCGCTGCCGAACGCTTGCGTATCAAATCCTGTTGAGGCTGATCCGTGATGACCTTCGGTCATTCGGTATCGAGATCCAATCCTGGTTCAGCGAAGCGTCGCTTCTAGAGTCCAAAGCCATCGAGCGGGCCCTGGACGAATTGAAAACCCGCGAACTCCTGTTCAAACAGGATGGTGCGTGGTGGTTTCGGGCATCCGTGTACGGGGACGAAAAAGATCGTGTCGTCAAGAAGCAGGACGGGGAGTATACGTACTTAGCTTCCGATATCGCCTATCACCATGACAAGCTGAGACGTGGCTATGATCTGTTGATCGATGTCTTCGGTGCCGACCACCATGGGTATATTCCGCGCATGCAAGCCGTCATGCAGGCGTATGGGCATCCAAAAGATCGTCTCCAGGTCGTGCTGGTCCAGTTGGTGAAGCTGTTGCGGAATGAAGTGGAAGTGAAGATGTCCAAGCGGACCGGGGAATTCATTACCATGCGGGAAGTCATCGATGAGGTCGGAGCGGATGCCGCCAAGTTCTATTTTTTGATGCGGGATTCCAAAACTCATCTGGAGTTCGATCTGGAGTTGGCGAAGCAACGGTCCGCCGACAATCCGGTGTACTACGTCCAATATGCCCATGCGAGGATCTGCAGTCTCTGGCGTGTGGCTTCCGAAAGGGGAATGGTCCGTCCGTCCGCAGTGGAGACGGACCTGACTGTGTTGACTGATCCCGATGAATTAGGGCTGATCAAAAAACTTTCCGCCTACCCTGAAATGATTCAAGCCAGCGCGTTGGCCTTTGAGCCGCATCGAGTGACGTATTATCTCCAACAATTGGCGGCGCAGCTGCATACGTTTTATAACAAGCACCGCGTGTTACCTCCAGCGACCGATCAGGAGCATAACGAGTCGGTTTCCGCCGAAGTCCTGACGCCCAAACGGACTGCGGCGCGACTGGTCTTGATGGGTGCGGTCCAGCACGTTCTGAGAAACGGACTCAACGTGCTCGGCATCTCGGCACCCGAGCACATGTAGCGGTCGGACCCCATAAAAGATGATGCAGTACCACGTTCAACAATCAGACCGGCACTCCAAAGGCCGCATCGGTCTGCTCACGACCGGTCATGCAGAGATCGACACACCGGCCTTTATGCCGGTAGGTTCGTTGGGACCGGTCAAGGGTCTCGAACCGGAAGATCTGCAGCGTCTGGGGTTTCGACTCATCCTCAATAATGCTTATCACCTGTACTTGCGTCCCGGTCACAAAATTGTGGCCGACATGGGAGGGCTTCATGCCTTCACCGGCTGGCCGGGAGGGATCCTTACCGACAGCGGTGGGTTTCAGATTTTCAGTTTGGCGAAGTTGTGCGAGATCACCGACGAGGGCGTCATGTTTCAATCGCACATCGATGGGGCGACACATTTCATTACGCCGGAAAAAGCCATAGAAATCGAAGAGGCGTTGGGAGCCGATATCATCATGGTGCTCGATCAATGCGTGGCATTGCCTGCCGATCGAGAGATCATCCGGGAAAGTGTGCGCCGAACTCAGCTCTGGGCGGAGCGCTGTCAGGCGACCAGGCGACGAACGGATCAGGCCTTGTTTGGCATCGTACAGGGTGGGTTGGAAGCGGACTTGCGGGTAGCCTCGGCGAGGGAGATAGTGAGATTGGGGTTCGATGGCTACGCGATCGGCGGGTTGTCGGTCGGAGAAGGTAAAACCGACATGTATGCGATGCTCGACGTGACGGTTCTGGAATTGCCGGAGACAAAGCCTCGGTACCTCATGGGGGTCGGACACCCGGAAGATCTGCTTGAAGGAGTGGCCCGCGGCATCGATCTTTTCGATTGCGTCGTTCCCTCGCGTCATGGCAGAACAGGCTCGTTGTTTACGACAACCGGTCGGGTCGTCATCAAGCAAGCTCAGTATGCTGAGGATGAACGGCCGATCGATCCTGAATGCGCCTGTCCGGTATGCCGACGATACTCACGGGCCTATTTGCACCACTTGTTTATGGTCAAAGAAATGCTGGGAGCACGGCTCAACACGATTCATAACTTATGGTATTTCTCCGACTTGATGCGTCGAATACGAGAAGCCTTGGCGGAGGGAACGTTTCTTGAGTTTCGGGAAGCATTTTATCGCCACTACAACCGACAGGCGGTGATGGCCGGTTTAACGTGGAGTCAAGCACCGTGCGGGCAATTGCAAGGGAACGGTCATACATAAAAGAAGGGGATTTGCTCGATGTTGATGGAATCGATTGCATGGGCTCAGGAGACGGGGGGAGGCGGTTCACCCGCCAGCGGAGGGGCGGGCGGAATCCTATCTCTCATCCCGTTCCTCTTGATCTTTATCATTTTTTATTTTCTTCTGATTCGGCCTCAACAGAAGAAGCAAAAGCAACAGCAGTCGTTGTTGGACGCGTTGAAGAAGGGCGACAAGGTAATCACGACGTCAGGGATCTGGGGCACGATCACCAACATGGGAAAAGAGACCGTGACGCTGCAGGTTGCCGATAATACCAAGATCAAAATGCAGCGCGAGAATATTGCGCGCATACGGGCAGAGGATGAAGACAAAGAAAAAGAGTCCTAGTCAATGTGATAAGGGGTCGCAGACGACATGAAAAAAGTAAGCGGGCGGCTATGGTTATTGACGCTGGTCATTGTGGCATCGGTAGTGGCCTTTCTGCCGTCTTATCAGCCGGTGTATCAGAGCTTGCCGAGTTGGGCGAAAGGAGTTCTCCCGAACAAGGGAATTACGCTGGGGCTGGATTTGCAGGGCGGTATCCACATGGTCTTGGAGGTGGATGAGGACCGTGCCGTGGAAATTGCGGTGGACCGTTCTATGACTGCGCTGCAGGATCTCATCGTCGAGAAGAAAATCGCAGTCGACTCGGTCAAGAGAACCGGGCACGATCAAATCACGATTCAGCTGCAGAATCCCGATGCAAAAGATCCGGCTCAAAAGCTGATCGATAACTTCCCTATTTTTATGGGCAAGGAGTCAGGGGGATCGGCGAATACGGTAGTGTGGGAGCTTCGTGATGTGGAATCCAAGAGAATTAAGGATTCCGCCATCAACCAAGCTCTGGAAACCATCAGAAACCGGATCGATCAGTTCGGTGTCGCGGAGCCAATCGTTCAGCGGCAAGGGTTGAAGCAGATCGTTGTCCAGCTGCCAGGAGTCAAGGATCCGAAACGCGCCAAGGATTTGA
>JAICUC010000134.1 GCA_025936075.1 Nitrospira sp.
GTCTCGGTGAATATTCGTATCATTGCGGCCACGAACAAGGATCTTCGGCAAGCTGTGCGAGCGGGCCAATTCCGTGAAGACCTCTATTTCCGCCTCAACGTCGTGAGTCTGACCCTGCCGCCGCTTCGCGAACGAGCAGGAGATGTCGCGGCCCTGGCCCAGTTCTTTTTGGATCGACATATGAGAGATGCGAAACGACCGGGCATGACTCTGAGTGCCGCCGCACTCGATGCCTTGATCCGCTATCCCTGGCCGGGAAACATTCGGGAATTGGATAATGTGATCGCGCGCGCCGTCGTCTTGAGCCAGAAAGACATCATCGAACCGGAGATGTGGGCACTATTGGCGGATGACACCATTCTCCATCGAAAAGACGAGGCTCCCCTACCGTATCTGAATCTGCCCTACCATGAATCGATGGAGCAACACAGCCGCTACATCATCACGCGTGCCATGGAACAGGCCGAAGGCAATCAGACGAAAGCCGCCGAATCGCTCAAGCTTCAGCGAACCTACCTGGCTCGATTGCTCAAACAGCAAAAGGCATAGGGACCATGGAGGTGGCCGGCCGGTAATCGGAGGAGCGCCGTGGTCGAATGCACTCGCTTCTTATTTGAGGGGAGCGCGCGGCTCGAGGGGCTGCCGATCTCCTAAACGAATCAGTCCCGCTCGGACATCCCGTTCTGCCTGCGCATAGCGCTCGGTCGTGCCGATGTCAGACCAATATCCCTTCAGGTCATACCCATGCACCGGTTCTCCCCGCTCGATGGCCCTGACATAGGGATCAATAATCGAAGAGGCCACTCCTTTCGGCACTTCCCGAAGCAACCGAGGATGCAAGATGTGAATCCCGGCGAACATGCGCGAAGTCGCTGAAACAGAACCCACCAGCCCTTTTCCGATAATCCGTAGGATTTGTCCCTGGTCTCCCACTTCAACGAGACCCCAACGGGCAGCATCCGGGTCTTCCCGGAGCACTAAGGTTGCAGCCGCATTGCGCAAGCGGTGAAAATCACAGAGCGCCTCAAGATCCAATTCCACCAACGTATCTCCGTTGAGAATCAGAACCGGCTCTCCTGAAAAATGCGGCTCGGCCTGTTTAATTCCACCGCCGGTCCCCAGGATGACCGGCTCATGGGAGTAAATGATTCGAATCCCGAATTTCGACCCGGTGCCCAACGCCTGTTCAATCAACGGGCCCAGGTGATGCAGGTTGATGACGACTTGGCGGAACCCATGCCGCTTCAACAGCAGCAAGCTCCAGACGATGAGTGGCGCTCCGCCGACCGGCAGCAATGGCTTGGGAATGGTATTCGTCAGCGGTCTCAGGCGTGTACCGAGGCCGGCTGCAAGAATCATGGCCTTCACACGATCAGTGCTGAGGACTGAGTGCCGAGTGCTGAGTCGATGATCCGATGCTCAGTCCTCAGTCCTCACCCCTCAGTCCTCTACTGCAATTCCAGCACATGCGGGCTGAGATGCCTCCGGAGTGTATCCAGTTCCGGATATTTTCCGAGATTGCGTTTGACGTAAGTCAAGACGCGAGGAATATCGGCTAAGAATTTCGAGTTCCCCTTGACCCGATCAATGTAGACAAATCGACCGGCGGCCTTCAGATTGCGTTGGATACTCGTCAAATCAAACAGCCGTCGGAATGCGGCGCGATTAGTCCAAACGAAACGCCGTTCGGCCAGCTGGTCGAGGTAGTACCCCACTAAATCGTCAACGAGGGCTTCGTCGAGCTGAATGTAGGCGTCCCGCACCAGTGAGGCAAGATCGTAGGTCGCCGGTCCCATTAAGGCATCCTGAAAATCGATCACACCGAGCCGCAGCCCGTCGACCATCAAATTGCGGGAGTGGTAATCACGATGCGTGAAGACGCGCGGCTGCCCGGCCAGCAGCTCCGCAATCTCTTCGAACTTTCCCCTTATTGCCGTAGCGTCCTCATCCGGCAACGGTTTGCCGTTGCGTGCCACGATTCCATACTCCAGGAAATGATCGAACTCCCACATCAACAGCGGCACGTCAAAGCTCCGGTGAAACGCGACGCACCCAAGATCCGCCGGTGTCGTGGCATTGATCTGCATCTGGACCAAGACGTTGACGGCCTGTTTGTACCGCGACTCCAAGCTCGGCGCATCCGCTTGACTGACCGCCTCCGCCAACGTCACATCTCCGAAATCTTCCAGGTAGAGCAATCCTGCGGATTGATCATAGTAGTGGAGTGTAGGCACCGGTATATTCGTTTTGGCCAAATGCGACATGACATTGATAAACGGCAGTTCGGAAATCTGATGGATAGCCCCGCTCACCGCCTCTTCAGACTGTTTGAATCCTTCCGGCTCAGCCAGCTGCATCACGATCAGTGAATGTGGTGGCCCCCCCCCAACGACGGCTCGATAGTAGCGCCGATTGGAGGCATCACCTGCCAATGGCGTCAGAGTCTTCAAGCAAAGGCCGGAAGAAAGACGAGTCTGGATGGTTTGAGCGATGAGTGTGTGAGCGGGAGGAGACAGCGAAGCCTTGGACGGGGTTGTGTTGGCCGGCAACATACTGAGCGAATTATAGCGAGCGTCCCGCGACTTGTCACGAACACGACGTATTCGATCGGCGCTACGGCAGCGCTTCCGGAATCGAGTCGACCGGTCTGAGACTCATCACCCAATGCATGGCGGTCACGCCGAGCGCGGCTCCGACGGTATCCGCCAGCCAGTCAAGCCAACTCGAATCTCGAAACGGAACGAACGCTTGATGGACCTCGTCGCTCACCCCATACAATGAGGCCAGCAGAATGGCCGACGGAATCGCGTGTTGTCTCCACACATCATGTCCGCTTCCACGGATTGCCCGATAGCACAATGCACTTAATACCGCATATTCGACGGCATGCAAAAACTTATCGCTGAAAAGAGTGACGAACGGCACATGGGTTTCCGGATGAGGCTGCGCGGATAAATAAAAAATGAGCCCGGCATATCCGCACACCGGCCCCCAGTACCGAAGAAATGTCGTCATCTCAACTCCTCATGCGACGTTCGATCATAAATCCATCCGCAGATTGCATGCTCATACCCCCTATGACATACTCGCCGAAAAGGAACTCGGCATCGATGAAGCAGGTTCACCTGTGTTTCCTGTGGCATATGCACCAACCCTATTACACCGATCCGGTGGCCGGATCGGCCAGCATGCCGTGGGTACGCTTGCATGCGACCAAGGCCTATTATGATATGGCTTATTTGTTGGAAAAATTTCCCGCGGTTCGCGCCACATTTAATTTTACGCCCTCCCTTCTCTTGCAGTTACAGGAAATCGGCGCCGGCAAGATTCTCGACCTTTTTCTGGAACATGCACAACGCCCAGCGGCCAATTTGGCCCTTGAAGAAAAGGCCTTTTTGGTCCGTCATTTCTTTTCGGCCAACTGGGCGACAATGGTACGGCCCTATCCACGATACCATGAATTGCTGGTGAAACGGGGATTGGACATAGCGAGTCATGATCTCCACCGCATCGCCCGTCAGTTTTCCACACAAGAACTGCTGGATCTGCAAGTTTGGCACAATCTCGCCTGGTTCGGATACGGCACCGTTCAACAATATCCTCGTCTGGCCGCGCTGCGCCAGAAAAATCGCGGCTTCACCGAGGACGATAAGCACGAAGTATTGGAACTGCAACGAATGGGGGTACGAGAAATCCTGCCCCTGTACCGACGACTCATGGAACGGGGGCAAATCGAACTGACCACGACTCCCTTCTATCATCCAATTCTGCCGCTGGTCATCGATACCGATATCAACCGGCGGGCCAGGCCGGATCTCCCCTTGCCCGCCCGCTTCCATGCCCCGGATGATGCCGCAGCCCAACTTCAACAAGCCGTCGATTTTCATCATCACACATTCGGGCGGCCTCCGATCGGCTTGTGGCCATCAGAAGGGTCTGTTTGTCCCGAGATGCTTCCTCTTATCCATCAGGCCGGACTTCGCTGGTTCGCCACGGACGAAGGTATCCTCGCACGCTCTCTCGGTATGTGCGGCAGTCCATGGCATCGACAATCCGCGCTCTATCAACCCTATCGCATCGGTGACGCCGAGCATTCGCTGACCGTCCTGTTCCGCGACCGTGAAATCTCCGACGCATTCGGATTCGTCTACCACAAGACAACGCCCGAATCCGCGGCCGAGGACGTCCTCCGGCGTGTGCGGGGCATTCTCCACGATGCGCCGCAAGAGAAGATCGTCATCGCTATCGTGTTGGACGGTGAAAACCCATGGGAACACTATTACGACGGCGGTGAACGATTCCTTTCTCTCCTGTACGAAGCCTTCACAAACCACGAACTGGATCAAGCCGGACAGATCCTGGCCCAAACGTCGACGATTTCCGATGCGATCGCTTCCGTTCAACCCACGCAGCATCTGCCCTGTCTTCATTCAGGTTCCTGGATCAATTCCGATTACAAGATTTGGATCGGACACCAGGAAGACAATCGCGGATGGGATCTTCTCGGTCACACCCGCGCGCGACTTATGGAAGTCGCGCCGACTCTTCCATCTGATCGCGCGCGGGCGGCCTGGCATGAATTGTACGCCGCCGAAGGCAGCGACTGGTTCTGGTGGTACGGCGATGATTTCGATACCGATTTCAAACCGGAATTCGACCGGCTCTTTCGTACGCATCTCCGCAATGTCTGGACTCATATGAGCCTTCCGCCTCCTGATCGACTGAACAACCCGATCTCCACCAACACCCTCCCATCCGAATCCGATTCGGTCGAACCGCCGCTTGCCCTGTTGAATCCCACAATCGACGGCATGGTGACCGATTTTTTCGAATGGCGCGGCGCCGGGATCATCAATACCCGACCTCCGCTTGGCGCCATGTGGAAAGCTGACGGACTCTTCACCACGATCCGATTCGGTTGGAGCCATGATCACCTTGTGATGAGATTCGACCCCGACGAGACGAGCACGACACGACAGGGCCTGGACATCGACATCATTGTGCAAGGACCTCAATTCACGTTTCGGCTGACGTTTCCGCTTTCCTCGCCGGGCCCGGAGGCATTTCTCTTGTTTCGTCGGACCGAGACGGATGCCTGGCAGAAGATCGGTTCCTATGAGTCGATCAAGGCCCACACCATTTTAGAATTGGCCGTTCCCTGGAAAGAGCTGTGCTTGGAACCGGGGAATGCGGTTCAGCTGTCCATCATCGTGCGGGAGCACGGCCTTGAAGTAACCCGCTATCCCAGCCATTTTCCGGCCGTCCTTACCGTGCCAGGACCGGAATTTGAGGCCGGACTGTGGAGAGTCTAAGAGGAAGTGCTGAGAGTTGGGTGCTGAGTTTTGAGTTGTGAAAATTTTCCTCCTCTGGGACACTGAGCACTCAGAACTCAACACTCACAACTTCGAATAGAGGGAGCACATGCCCGATCTAAGACGCGATCCCGTTGTGGGCCGTTGGGTGATCATTTCCACTGACCGGAGAGGCCGCCCACATGACTTCGTCAAACTCCAACAGACCCGACCTGTTTCGACGGCCCTCTGCCCATTTTGCCCGGGACAAGAACGGCTCACGCCGAAAGAAATCATGGCCTATCGACCGCAGCCCAGCGGGCCTAATTCCCCCAACTGGACCGTGCGGGTCGTGCCGAATAAATTTCCCGCACTGCACGTCGAAGGTGACATGGGTCGCGAGGGGGTCGGACTCTACGACCGCATGAACGGGGTGGGCGCCCACGAAGTCATCATCGAAACACCCAACCATGTCGAAGGTCTCGCCGATGTCCCGACCAAGAAAATCGAAGACATGCTGTGGGCCTATCGGGACCGCATGGTGGATCTCCGAAAGGATCTTCGATTCCGCTACATTCTCATTTTCAAGAACCACGGCGCGTCCGCCGGCGCCACACTGGAGCATAGCCATTCTCAGCTGATCGCTCTTCCAATCGTCCCGACCAGCGTGCAAGAGGAGCTTGACGGATGCCGCGCTCATTATCAGCAGAAAGAGCGTTGCATCTACTGCGATATCCTCCGGCAGGATCTCACGGATGGAGATCGGATCGTCGCGGAGAATCCGGAGTTCCTCTGTGTGACTCCGTTCGCGCCGCGTTTCCCGTTCGAAATGTGGATTCTTCCCAAGCGTCATGCGGCGTATTTTGAGGAAAGTCAGAAGTCCCAGTTCGAATTTCTCGCTCCGATCCTGTCAGAGTCGTTGCGCCGCATGGACAAAGTGCTGTCCCACCCTCCGTACAACTTCATCCTCCATAGTTCACCCCTTCATGAGAAGACCGGCGACTACTACCATTGGCACTTAGAGATCATTCCCAAATTGACGCAAGTCGCCGGCTTCGAATGGGGTACCGGTTTCTACATCAACCCGGTGTCGCCGGAAGAAGCTGCGAAGTTCCTCCGCGACGCGGTGATCTAAGTGCCGACCCATTTCCGTCTCGAAGATCCCAACCTTAGGGAGGTCCTGCGCCGGATTGAACTCATCATTCGCCGCGGGGGAGGAAGGATCTGGCTGGTCGGAGGCTGCATCCGTGACCTCGCGCTCGGTCGACAACCCCGGGATCTGGACATCGAAGTCGTTGGGCTGCCGCCCGGTCAAATCCACGCGCTGCTGGCCGAACAGTTCTCCGTGCAATTCGTCGGGAAAGCGTTTCAGGTCTTCAAGCTGCAAGGTTTACCGATTGATCTTTCTATTCCTTCCCGCAGGCTCGCGGACGACACATCACTCCCCGGCTTGCTGAGACAAGCCGATCCAGACATGTCGATCGACGAGGCGTTGACACGGCGAGACTTCACCATCAACGCAATGGCCTGGGATCCGGACACCATGGAGTTTCGCGATCCCTTCAATGGTCGCGGCGATCTTGATTCACGGATATTGCGTCACGCGTCGACCAGATTCGCCGAAGATCCTCTGCGCGTCTTGCGCGGCATGCAGTTGTCCGCTCGCTTTGAGCTCTCTGTTGCGCCGGAGACAGTGGCCCTCTGTCGAACACTGTCCCAGGAGAGTCTGCCGAGCGAGCGTCTGTGGGAAGAATGGAAGAAACTTCTTCTTCAAAGTAGCAAGCCTTCATTGGGTTTGAAGTTCTTACATCACTGCGGCTGGCTCCGTTTCTATCCGGAACTCGCCGCCCTTGAGGGCTGCCCACAAGATCCCATCTGGCACCCGGAAGGCGACGTGTGGGTTCATACACTCCACTGCCTGGACTGGTTCGCTGCGGAGCGAACCGGTGACGAGTCGGACGACCTTGCCGTCGGATTGGGCGTACTGTGCCACGATTTTGGTAAGCCTGCCACGACCAAAAATGAATATGGGGTCGTCACCTCACGGGGGCATGAATCGGAAGGGGCAGGTCCGACGAGGCGGTTTCTCGAACGATTGACCAACCAGCACGACCTCATCGATGAGGTGGTTCCTCTGGTGTGTTGCCATCTTCGTCCTCGCGCGCTCTATGACGCCAACGCTTCGGACAGCGCTGTCCGTCGATTGGCAAAGCACGTCCGTCGCATCGACCGATTGGTGCGTGTGGCGCGGGCCGACCATGCAGGCCGTCCGCCGAAACGGTTTGATGGATTTCCAGCCGGCGAGTGGCTGTTGACCAGAGCACAGCAGTTGGAAGTGGACCGTCGCGCTCCACTTCCCATCGTCATGGGCCGTCACCTATTGAAATTGGGAATCCAGCCAGGTCCTGACATGGGCCGACTCCTTGATGATTGTTATGAAGCTCAGCTTGATGGAGATGTTGGAACGCTTGAGGACGGCCTCGCCTATGTAAAAAGCCGACTTTCCGGTCCGAACTAATCAGCTTGTTGTGCGGCTTTTGAACGCCTCCCTCATCGATTTGCCCCTTGCCCCTTCGTCGCTGAAATGTTTATCATTCGGCCATGCATGTCCAATTGAACCACCCGTCGCGATTGATAGAAATCAAGGGGCCGAAGCGAGCAAAAGAACTGCTGCGCGAATTGAACCTTCTGGCTGAAGCACACTTGGTGATTCGAGGCGACGAATTAGTCACCGAAGACGAGATGCTCTCCGACAAGGATGAGATCGAAATTCGTCCGGTGATTTCCGGTGGGTGAAGCCGGCCCGATTTAAAAGGTAGGAATCGAACACCTCAATCGCGATAGACTCACTGATCTTGCATAGCGTCCAGACCTATCTCCTGTCCTTGAACCCTCCAAATGGATTAACAGCACGGAGGACATCCGCAAGTTTGTCTGCCGACCAACCGCGCGAAGTACTGGAATGAGGCAGTTTAGTCGCCTTCATACCATTGTGCTACAGCACCGTGTAGGATAAATCATTCGCGGTTTCATGAGAGAAATTTCATAACCTACTGATTACTCAATAGTCTGCGTTTCATCTTACGAATAGGGCAGAACGGCACTACCCTTGCTGAACACCAGAGTAAGTGCCGAGTGAATGGCACACATATTTAATAACTTTTCTTTCTAAGGGGGTTCTTATAATGAAGAGCATGTTGATGGCAGTCATGGCAGTGGTAGTGGCAGTGACGTTCAGCGCACCATCCTTCGCCGGCGAAGGGAAGAAGGAAGAGAAGAAGAGCGGCCACGTGGTGATCTACGGCGAAGAAAAGAAAGAGAAGAA
>JAICUC010000255.1 GCA_025936075.1 Nitrospira sp.
CGTCGCGAACGATATTTTGGGCGGAAGTTCGTTCCGCAGCCGCCTGTTCAACGATGTGCGATCGAAACGGGGATTGGCCTATTCCGTCGGCAGCCGACTCAATACGGGAACGCACGATCAAGGTGTCTGGCTGATGCGGGCGGAAACCAAATTAATTTCCACCCAGGAAGTGATCGAGCGGTTTGTCGCGAATATCGAACGAATGCGCGTTGAGTCGGTGACCGATGCAGAGCTTGCGGAAGCGAAAGAAGCGTACGTCAATTCGTTCGTGTTTTCTTTTTCCAGCCCGTCGGCCATCGTCAGCCGGCTGATTGAGTTGGAGTATGATGGGCTGCCGAAGAACTTTCTCCAACAGCTGCGCGCCAAGGTCGTGCAGCTGACCAAGGAAGACGTCCTGGCGGCGGCCAAGAAACATTTGCGCCCGGATCAATTGAAGATCGTCGCAGTCGGATCGGGGGAGGCGCTGCCGAAGGCCCTTGCGACGTTTGGGGATGTGAAAGAAATCAAGTTGAATCCGGAAGGATGAAGGAGTGGGGGGCGAAAGCCGGATCGCGCGATGTCGGAGCCACAACGCGCAGTTCGCCCGTCACGGATAGATTAACGGGGAAAGAACTTACCGCTCATGGCTTACTCATGCCGTTAGAAGACGACTTTTCAGATATCCTGAAAAAAGCGCGAACCGGCCAAGGACTCTCTGTCGGGGATGTTGCAAGGATGACGGGGTTGCCCGGCGGCGATATTACGGCGCTGGAACGCGGCGATCAGCCGAGGGATCGTGCAGAGGTACGCGCGCTGGCAAAGGCCTTGGGTCTCCGAGCTGAGCCGCTCGAGCAAATTGCCATCGATAAGTGGGAACCCGTGGCCCAACGCATGCCGCTCTGGGTGGACATGGTGCATGGGTCTATTAACGGATATGCCGTACAGGGGTACGTTGTGCATGATGAGGGTGAGGCGTTGCTGGTCGATACCGCCTATAACGCCTCCGCAATGATCGATCTGCTTCGTCGGCGAGGGATGCGCCTTGTCGGCATCTGTCTGACACATGGCCATGCGGACCACGCAGATGGGATCGATCAGATCTTGAGCCATCGTGAAGTTCCGGTCTATCTTGGTCCCGAAGATGAGAGTTTGCTGAGTTGGAGGCCGAGGACGGACTTGCTGGTTGCGCCGACGGATGGATTGTCTATTCCGGTCGGACGCCGGACAGTCCGATGTATGACGACGCCAGGACATACGCCGGGCGGTATCTGTTATCAGCTGGATGATGTACAACACCCCGTCTGTTTTGTCGGAGATACCCTCTTTGCCGGATCAATCGGCCGGTCCAATCCCAAGGAATTGTATTCGGCTCATCTCAATTCGGTTCGCCGCCGTGTGTTGACCCTCGCACTCGATTATCGCCTCTTGCCCGGACATGGCCCTGCCACGACCGTTGAGGAAGAATTCGATCATAATCCGTTTGGAGCAATTCAATAGCCAGGAACACATGGATGGATTGGGGCGTCAGGAACATCGCGATCTCGAAAGAGGTCTCGTCGTGGACGCCGGCGAAGAGCTGGTTCCACGGCCGGCGGACCAGCTAGAGAGCGATGCCGACCAAGAACCGTCATCTTTCTCTCAGTGGACCTTGCCGATCATCCTCTTTCTCATGACGGTCTTTACCACGTTGTGGGCCGGCGCCTACCAAGCCTACACCGGTCCTGCGCGTGGTCCTGTGGATTTTCTCCTGAGCTACCCGGAGACGCTGTGGCGGGGAATCCCGTTTGCCGGCGCGCTGCTCTTTATTCTCACGACGCACGAGTTCGGACATTATCTGTTGTCTAAAATTCACCGCGTTCCCGCTTCTTTGCCGCTGTTCATTCCCGGGCCCCCTCACTTCATCGGAACATTCGGCGCCATCATCCGCATGCGGGGTCCGATTCTGAGTCGCCGCGCCTTGTTCGACATCGGGGTTGCCGGTCCCTTGGCGGGATTTGTGGTCGCCGTCATTGCGCTGATCGTCGGCCTCAATCTTTCTACAGTCGTGGATCGAACCACCGCGTACGGATTACATCTTGGCGAGCCCTTGTTGCTGCAGTTCATGTCATGGATAGTGATCGGACCATTACCGCCTGAGGCTGACGTCGTGCTCCATCCGATCGGTTTTGCCGCCTGGTTCGGGCTCTTTGTCACCTCGCTTAATCTTCTTCCAATCGGCCAGCTCGACGGTGGCCATGTCGCCTATGCCTTATGGGGCCCGCGACAGCGGACGATGGCGCTCGCCTTTCTCCCGATTTTGTTGTTCTTAGGATTTTATGGCTGGTCGGGCTGGTTCCTGTGGGCCTTCATGGCGGGATTGTGGGGAGTCGGCCATCCTCCTGTCATGGATCCGTATGTGCCGTTGGGTCGCAGCCGGACAATCGTCGGATGGATTGCCCTTGGAGTCTTCGTCGTTACCTTCGCGCCGGTGCCGTTTTCCTTCCACTAAGCGATTCGTTGCGTGCTCTCGTTCGTCCCGTTCTGCTGATTTTCTTGTCCGATTCCTGACACGACCCTAAAGTGTGGAGGTGCATACGGCTGGTTCTCCTACGACCCGTTGTCCAAGATATCAGGCTCAACGGTACAGGGAGAGCTGTGGCACACCTTGTTCTGAGCATCGGAGCCGTCGTTTCGTACAGCCTCCATCCATGCTCAGGCGGGTGTCGAAAGACTGCCGAAGGCACACTTCTCTCCCAACAGAGGCGTGATTTCTTAGAAGGAAACGGGTAAGCTGCGGCGGCTTTTCTGCTTCGGCATCTGTCATCGAAATGGTGGTTTGACGGCATGAGCTATAACGAAGCCGAAACCCGCTTTTATCTGATCGATCCGATTCTTCGTGGAAAAGGATACAACGAGCACTGGAAACTCAAGCTTGAAACTCCTGCCCCAGTTGAACCCACCGGAGCCAAAGGCAGACGCCGTCCCGGAGCGGGACGCACGGATTATTTACTCTGCGTCCATATCGGCACGATGCCCAAGCCGCTTCCGATTGCGGTGATTGAAGCGAAAGCTGAAACAGAAGACCCTCTCAAAGGCATGCAACAGGCCAAGGGATACGCTGACTGCACGCGGTTCCAAGTTTATTATGTGTTTGCCACAAACGGCCATCGGTATGGCGAATTCGACAAGACAAATCAGATGCCGTGCGGGCCGTTTCCCTTCGCTGACTTTCCCACACATGACGATTTGACCGCCCGATATGCCAAGGACAGCGGCATAGACGTCACCACACCGCAGGCTGCCATGCTATTCATGCCTGACAGCGCAGCATTTCCAAAGACACGCTATTACCAGGACGCAGCGATTAGAGCGGCTTTTGAGAAAATCCTTCAATGCGAGCAACGCGGAGAGCCTGCCCGTGTTTTACTCAGCTTGGCGACAGGGTCGGGAAAAACCGTGATTGCTGCAAATCTCTTATGGCGGATGCACGAAGCAGGACGACTGACGAAGCCTGCGCTTTTTCTCTGCGATCGAGATGAATTGCGCGAGCAAGCTTATGACAAACTCGCCAAAGCTTTCCCTAAAGGCAGTGTGCGCATTGTGAAGTCTGAACAGGGAAAGAACGCCGCCAAGAATGCAAAGGTTCACATCGCCACGTACCAAACACTCGGACTTGATGATACAGATCACCATTACGCTAGCTTTTTGACTGAACATTATCCGCTGGACAGCTTCTCCGTCATCGTGATCGATGAATGCCACCGGTCAGCGTGGGGCCAGTGGTCGGAGGTTCTCAAGCGGAATCCGAGCGCCATTCACATCGGGCTCACGGCTACGCCGCGCAAGTTGCATGACTCTCAACAGCGGACACAGGAAGATGTAGAAATCACTTCGAACAATCTGAAGTACTTCGGAGAACCAGTGTATGAATACACGCTGATCGAGGCACAAGAGGACGGCTACCTTGCTGCATGCGAAATCGTACGGCTCAAACCTTCCATCGACTGGAAGACCTTTACGCGGGAAGAAGTATTAGCGGCCAAACCCAAAGACGCCCGGACTGGCTTACCGGTGATGGCAGAGGACTTGAGTCAGAAGTACAGCGCCAAAGAGTTCGATAGCTCTCTCATTCTTCCAGAACGAATTACGGCAATGTGTGAGGACTTGTTCCAGCGTTTGTGCCACCATGGCGGGCCAGAACAAAAGGTCATCATTTTCTGCACTCGCGACCTGCATGCCGATCGAGTGCAAATGCAGATGCAACGGCTCTACGCCACTTGGTGTAAGGAAAAGGGCATCACTCCCAAAAAGCATTACGCCTTCAAATGCACTGCAGAGGGTGGCTCAGACCTCATCGAGCAAATGCGCGGTTCCGGCGAGCGCTGCTTCATCGCCTGCACCGTGGACCTCTTGGCAACCGGCGTGGATATCGAGCGGCTGAACGCGGTGGTGTTCTTCCGCTACTTAGAGTCACCCATCACCTTCTATCAGATGGTTGGGCGCGGCACCCGCATTCATGAAGAAACTCAGAAATATAAATTCTGGCTCTACGACTACACCGGCGTCACCGATCTGTTCGGCACAGCTTTTATCAGCCTGCCACCGAAACCTAGGGTGAAGAAACCAGGCGGCGGAGAAGACGGTGGAGATGACGAAGGAGGAGGAGAGAGCGAGCCGCTCCCTTTGCCGGAAATTCGTGGTGGCCAACCAGTCAGCATCACGCCGCAGGGACGCTACATCCTCCAGCGGCGGGGCGGGCGTGATGTGCCGATTCCGATCGACGAGTACCGTCGAGAAATGATTGAGCGTGTGCTGCGTGAAGCCGCGACGATTCATGAT
The DNA here is from genome assembly GCA_025936075.1 of Nitrospira sp. GTDB lineage: Bacteria > Nitrospirota > Nitrospiria > Nitrospirales > Nitrospiraceae > Nitrospira_D. The sequence goes on from JAICUC010000255.1 coordinate 4,798, forward strand.
TTCCGGAGCCTCTGGGTCGAGACGCAGAAGCGCCGAGTCCTCATCAACCATCTGTTGGGCGAACAATACTCTCCCGATACCGTACGTGAACTGATGGAAATGGTCGAGTGCGACCATTTTGATCTCTTCGCTCATTTCGGGTATCGAGAAAGAGCGTTGAAGCGTCGCGAGCGTGAATCAGCCTATCTGACGCGCGAAGCGCCGTGGTTCACCTCCGTGGACAGCAGGGCCGCCGTCGTCCTACGCGGCATCGGTCACCAATTCGGCGCGGGCGGCACCGACGCATTGGAGTCGGAGCTGTTGTGGGACGTGCCGGAGATCAAGCAAGCCGGCGGACTCATGGCGCTTCGGGTACTGGGCAAACCAGCCGATGTGATGCGTGAGGCGAAAACGAGGTTGTTCGGAATATGAGCGATATAGTTGTACGACTTAGAAATATTGCCATTGAAGACAGACAAATTATACTGCCTAAGTCTAATGAAGCAGTCTCCAGACCATACTTGGGGCTTGAACAGATAGAGGCTCATAC
>JAICUC010000223.1 GCA_025936075.1 Nitrospira sp.
CCAGCAATCGCACGACGCTATCATCGTCGATGATCAAGGCCGTCGGCTGCCGTTCGTTCATCATCATGCCGCCAGTCTCCCTTTGGCGAGTGCTTGCTGAAAGGCGGCATACGCAGCTGCGTAGTGCCGTTCGAGTTTACTCAATATTTCATCGGCTCAGCCAACCTAATAACCCGGATAGCGGGTCTGCCGTATGCGTACGTTACTGTCATTGGAAGCAGCAAGGCGCTCAGCAAGATATGCCGCGATCAATCGAATGGACCGCAATTCAGAGACCATCATGGGTGGCGGAATCTCTACTGAAAACTCCTCTTCGATAATAGCCAGGAGATAGGTCAACCCCATCGAGTCAAGACCTCTGCCTTCTATGAGGTCTTCATCCACATCTGGCGCTCCATCTTCTGCTGAGAATAACCCTTGTTGTTCACACACAGTCAATAACCGTGTCATAATGTTGGCTTCGGATGTAGTAGTCGGCATATCGTGTATGCGCTCCATCCCACCTTATCGTGTGGACGTTCATGAGAGGGTGGTCGCCAAATGCAGCCGGTTCAGTTCGAATAAGTACTTAATGTTATGTGTGGGCGTGCGCTCTAATGCGTGCGGCAGAATATAGATTGTGTTCTTGCTCAACTCCGGCGTAATACCAGCAACCGATTGAGCGAAATCGATGGCCTGCTCCAATCGTGTTCGCAAGGCCATGTGTTCGCTGACACCCGTTTCAATATCCTTTTCCCACATCTCATCCTTGCGAATACGTGTGTAGTCGGGATAGATGAAGACGCTCAGAAAATTGTCTAGCGGGCGTAAGCGTGTTACCAGTGCGTCTTTCACGTAGATATTTCTCGCCAGGAGATTCGACAGATGTTGAGGGTCTATATAGTTGCCATCGTCCCATCGAATCAGTTCGGCTTCTCGTCCGACCACATGTAGATAACCACGCTCATCGAACCAGCACAGATCTCCGGTTCGAGAATAGCCATCCCCAGAAGAACCAGAATTTCGTTCTTCACCAAGATAGGAATGCATCACGGTCGGACCTTTTACCTCAAGAACACCCAGTGCAGCATGGATGGGAGGAACCCGTCGTTGATCTGTCAACCGGTACTGCAGGAGACTGTTCATCCGCCCGCATGTACTGGGGGCTATGTCGTTCAACCGATTACGGGAGATAATCCCGGAACATTCGGTCGTATGGTAGACGTCGATGATGGTAATGCCGAGTTTTCCGAATATTTCCACGATGGCACCATCAAGCTTGGCCGAAGAAGAAATGCCATAACTGAAATACCCGCCCAACTTGTGGCACAAGGAGGTTTTCATCGCGGCGAGTTTGGCCTTGTCCAGGCTTCCGATGTCGTACAGTTTGTGGTTTTTCTCGAAGCTTTCAATGTATTTGTACAGCGTGTGAAGGGTCGGGGTATTCTTCATTTCTTCGAGAACTTCCTTGAGTAGGAAGATCCAAAACTTTGGCGCGGCCATGAAGACCTTGATCCGTACTCCTAACCGTTTGAGCTTTCTGATTTCGCTCTCAAGTACGCCCTCGTCATCTGGTTCCCGCGTAAAATACGTAACGGTGAATCCACGCGTTTTGGTCACCAGAAACTCTGTCAGCATGACGATGTGTGCATAGGAGTTCATACTCAATAGATCTTCGTTGTTCCTTAAATTGATGAGGTCGACCGTTTCATTGATTTGAGCCACAATGTTGCCGTGTGTGATCTGAACGATTTTGGGAAGAGTGGTTGTCCCGGATGTTGGATAGTGGCCGAGAATGGTGTCTGTAACCTTAAGCTGGGGGCTTGCGACAATTTCAATGGAGGAATCGACAGTAGCCAGCACGTGTTTAAAGCTTAGCTCCCCCTGTCGCAACTGAACGGGCGGTACATGCTCATCTTCAAATACCCGGCATAAATCCGCCACGAATACATGAGGAGTAAGAGATAACTCGTCCAATACGGAACGAAGTCGCTTGACTTGTGCCAGACTGACGAGGACGTAGTCGGGCGGATTTATCGATAGGACATGTTTAAGTTCCGCATCGTTCAACTTTGTGTCGAGAGGAAACAGAATGTTTGCGGTGTAGAAAACTGCCAGGGCGGTAACATCCCATTCTAAGCGATTGTTGCAAAGTGATGCGAAGACTTTTTGTTCAAGGCCGCGCGCCTTGATGGCACGAATCGTGGCGTTGAGATGTCCAAGATAGGCGTCAAAACAGACTGTTGCGTACGTCGTACCCGTATTGTAACGGATTGCGGGGCGATTGCTGTATGCGCTGAGGTGACTATCCACGATATCGGCTATGCTCCGGATGGAATGGTGGTCTTTGACTGAACCGATCGGCTTCTGGGCTATCTCGGTGAGCATGGGTGAATCCTTACAGATGTCCTGAATGGGACAATCCTGTGCCTAGTATGCGGTTGTTCAGCTTGATGTCGCCCAATGAAAAGCCGTACGTCTCAGCCATATTGAGAATTTCATAGACTTGCTCGCTTGTGATTGCTCCTTTACTAAAGGAGTGATTTCTTCCATCAAATCCCAGCAAGAGCGTCTCCGCTAGACAGCCATAGGTCAGCCGTCCTCCCGGCATACCGACAAAGTCGATGCGAGAGCCTTCTGGCAATCGAGCCAAGCCACCATCGAAGGCGAGATTGCGATTCAAATCCTCTTCGAAGCGAATGCTCAGGTTGGACGGGATAGAGGAACAACATACCAAAGCCCCTGGTTTGACCATGTCCGGAAGAATGAGGTTCGGATCGGGAGAATTTGTTGCGACCACGACGACATCACAGTCCGATAACGATTCGAGTCCAATTGCTATCTCAATCGGTGGATATTCCTTTGATGAAAGGTGGAGACCTTCGAGGACTCTTTCGAACTGAGCACCGGTGTCTTTCGGAATGGATGCGGTATCCGGCACGCGGAAGAGTGCCGGGCTCTGTTGGACAAATTGGTCTCGATATTTCTCGATTACGTTGGCCACTTGGGTCAGGAGATCGCCTGCGGGCGTGTAGGTAGGGCCGTCCAGCTCTTTGGTATCCGGTCTCAAGACCCGTAAGAGTTTCCGCCAACACAATTCTCGCACGAATTTCAACCGCAGCCGATGGTCCTTACCGAGCCTCCCCACGAGTTTTAACCGTCCGACACATGCGGACAGAATTTCGGACACCACGCTTCCAATGTTTCCCGAAGCCCCAACGACGGCAACCGTTGTATGGCGCAAATCAATGCCACGCAACTTGGCGGCATGGAGGACACCGCAGATTGTCAGCGCCGTCGTATAGGTATTACCTGTGGTCACCGGAACTTCATAATCATTGATGAGTTCGGCATTGCGAGTCACGATCGATGTATAGGCTCCAAGTCCGACCATCGAAACGGGAATATTGTCATCGCCCAATTCTTTTGCCAGCGTGACGGCATCTTGGACTTTGTCGCGTATTTCTTGCACCAAGTGGGGCGTTGTTGTACTGACCATGTAATCGGGCAGATAAGGGACGAAGACCAGGTTATTTTCCACGACAAAGTCATTCGATGAGACTACGGTGCTACGGACATGAATCGGTTCCAGGAACCGTGCGATGCGATTCCACCATGTGATCAGGCCGTCTTTGATTGAGGGATAGCGGTTGAACGAAGGAAAGTAGTACTCCATCAAATTGTCCACGGTGGGGGGGTGAATAATGAAGCCGGCTCTTGCATCGATATGGTGATGTTCTGTGCCGATAGGCCATCTCACCTCCATATGTTCCGGTGAACGGCGGATCGTCTCTGGTACGTGAGTTCCTGCTAAATGGGCAGTCAGGCAATACTCATTGTTTCGCGCGATGATTTCCAACACTTCGGCCAGGGCATTCACAAGGAGTGTGATTTCTTCGATGGTAATGGTGAGCGAAGGCTGAATGCGAAGAATAGAAAGGCGTTGTTTTCCCGGATTGCCTTTCAGCATGGTTGACAGCGGGGCCAGCAATCTGATGTTGTGATATTCGAGTAAATAGCTTGCAATGAGGAGTGACAGAACGCCTTGTTTCCCACTGGCGCGAAAAAATGGCGAATGATCGTCCAGCGGGGTAAATTCGACGCCTATCATAAGCCCAGCGCCACGGACATCTCTGACAATATTTGGATAGCGTGCTTGCAAGGAGCGTAACTCTCGGAGAAGGTACGCACCCTTATCTTGGACTTGGCGAAGCAATGCTCCATCGTTACGAGTCAGGAGCTGCAGCGTCTTAGTGGCAACCCGGGACGACAACTCGTCTTCCGCAAACGTGGATGTGTGGAGAATACCGAAATCCTGATCGTAGATATCTTTTCGAATCAGTGCAGCGCCGATTTTGACCAATCCTCCCCCCAATGCTTTACTCACGACGATATATTCGGGGGCATGGTGTGCGAGCGGAGTTTGGGTATAGGCGTAGACGGATCCCAGACGGCCACACCCAGTCTGAATTTCATCTAAGATAAACGGCACCTTGACGCGTTGACGTACCCCAGCTAGGTATTGCAGTGTGCAGAGAGGCACCGGTCGCATGCCCCCTTCCCCTTGGAGGATTTCAAAAATGATCCCAATGACTCGGGTCATCTTGATTGGGCGCAAGGAGACTTGCCTGCCTGTTAACACGGGATAGTAGAAGACACTGATGTGTTCCGCTACCAACTCTTCCAACCGCTCGGGCTGATCCGGACTGATGAATGCCGTTCGAATGGCGGAGAGTCCCTCGTATGCTTCGCGATAGGACTTGTTGAAGGTCACTTTCAGAGCTGAACTGGTTTTCCCATGAAATGATCCTTTGAGGGCGACCATGACTGGATTGTTTTGGAATGCTTCAAATTGCGTCAGGTTATGTTCCTCGAGATTGTTTCGAAAGTCGGTCAGGTCTTTGCTCTTGTTGGGTAAATCCACGTCGAGACCGCTTCGATCGAATGAATGGTAGAACTCATTGAGGACTCGTGAAATCCGTTCGTACTCCCGTCGTACCTTGTCGAAGTGGACCTTGTAGGCGTGCTTGATTGCCGCCTCAACGCTTTCCCCACCGCTATTGGTAAAATGGACAAAATACTCATGCCCAGGAGGAGTGCACTGATTCAGGAGGGCGGCTAAGCGAGCACTTTCCCCACGAAGGGAGCTTTGAGCGTGCACAGGAATACCTTGGCGGAGTGCAGTAATGGTTTCCTCGACCAGCTCGGATTGGTTATGTCCGAGAATCGTGGCTCCGAACCCCCCGATGAAATCGAGTACTCGACGCCCATCCTTGGTCGAAAGATAATTCCCCTGAGCCGAAGTGAATTCAACATCGAGTTTGATCGCAGTTAACAGGTCGGCAAGTTTGGGCTTGCAGTACTCGTCGTAGGGGCATTCGGTACCCATTCAAGTCCCTATCGTTTCTATATGCCTATTCATCAAGCGCATTCGAATGATTTTGCGTCGCTTCTTGCCGCTGGACGTTTTTTCAATGGTTCCCTTGGGGCAAAAGAGCACATGTGTGAGCAGCACCACGAGTTCTGAATAGATATGCCGCTGCACCGTCATGGCGTAATCTTTTAAAGTCTCTGCCCTAGTCAACGGACTCATCTCAACCAACAGGACCAGCTCCGTTGTCCCCTGGGAAGCATTTTCTATGCCAATCAAGCAAGTTGTCGTCGGGCGAATGAAGGGCAATTCCTCTGCAAGCCCTTCGATATCATCCGGCACAATATTGCGTCCGCCGACGGAAATCATGTCGTCACGACGCCCATAAAAATAGAGTTCACCCCCGTAAAAAAACCCAAGATCGCCACTTCGGAATCGCCCATCAAGGAATGCGTGTCGAGTCGCCTCATCATTGTTCAGATATCCAGGCGAGACACAGGGCCCTGCTATGTTGATTTCGCCCAAACGCAGTTCAGGTAGGATCCGGTCATTCTCGTCACGCACTGTGATCTCATGTAGATTGTCAGGCGTTCCTATCGATACTAATTCGATTGCATTGGAACGTGAATCATCCGATGCAATGGGGACGACGTGCCCATGGTTATCGATTAGACACCGTATGGTGCTGATGGTGGGTGTTCTTGTGCATGAACATCCCAAAGCATTTTCAGCCATGCCATACCCGACATGCAGCTGATCCATTGGCATCCGCAGCTGGGGAAGAATTTCGTAGCAACGGCGTACCATCAGCGGGCTCACTTTTTCGGCGACAATATAGATGTGGAGCGCATCCA